>NZ_JACYTW010000016.1:0-67615 GCF_014841395.1 Plantibacter sp. CFBP 13570
GGCGGCCGGCGTGCACGCGGCCATCACCGCGACGCTCGAGACGGTCTTCGGCACCCCGCTCGTCGCGGGCCACCGGGCGACGATCTCCGGGCTCGGCCAGGTCGGCGGCCGTCTGGCCCGACGGCTCGCAGCCGAGGGGGCTCGCCTCATCGTCACCGACGTCGACCCACGGAAGCGCGCCCTCGCCGAGGAGATCGGCGCCAGCTGGATCGAACCGGGCGACGAGCACCTCGTCGAGACGGACCTCTTCGTGCCGTGCGGTGTCGGCGGCGCCCTGAACGCCCGGGTGATCGGGCAGCTGCGGTGTCGCGCCGTGGTCGGGGCGGCGAACAACCAGCTCGCCTCCCGCGCCGACGCGGTGGCCCTCGAGGAGCGCGGCATCCTGTGGGCGCCGGACTTCGTGGCGAACGCCGGCGGGGTGATCTACCTCGCCATGGCATCGGAACCGGGCGCCGACGCCGCGGCAATCGAACAGCGGGTGTCGGCGATCGGGCGGACCGTGCAGTCGATCTACCGGGACGCCGCCGCCGAAGGCGTCACGACGCTCGTCGCCGCCGAGCGCCTCGCGATGGCCCGCATCGATGCGGCCGGCGGGGTCCTCGCAGCGGTCTGACGACGGCGAACGGCCCGTCCACCCGGAGCGGGTGGACGGGCCGTCGGTCGCCGGTGTCAGGCGAAGTCGAGGGATCGCGTCAGAGCTTGACGACCATCTTCCCGGTGTTGGCGCCGCGCATGAGGGCGAGGAACGCGTCGAGCGTGTGATCGAGGCCCTCGTAGAGGGTCTCGTCGAAGACGACGTCACCGTTCTGCAACCAGGCACCCATCTCACCGGAGAACGCCGGGAAGTGCTGCGTGTAGTTGCCGACGGTGAAGCCCGTGAGGGTGAGCCCGCGGGTCACGATGTTCGACAGGTTGCGCGGGCCCTCGGCACGCTCGGTGTCGTTGATCTGCGAGATGACGCCGCAGAGCGCTGCGCGTCCGCCGTCGTTGAAGGCGTCGATCGCCGCTTCGAGGTGCTCGCCGCCGACGTTGTCGAAGTACACGTCGATGCCGTCGGGTGCCGCGGCCGCGAGCTGCTCGGTGACGGGGCCGTCCTTGTAGTTGAACGCGGCGTCGTAGCCGTACTTCTCCGTCAGCAGGGCGACCTTCTCAGCCGATCCGGCCGAACCGATGACGCGCTTCGCGCCCTTGAGACGGGCGATCTGGCCGACCATCGTGCCGACGGCACCTGCAGCACCGGAGACGAACACCGTGTCGCCCTCCCGGAACTTGGCGACCTCGAGCAGACCGACGTACGCGGTGAGGGCCGTCATGCCGAGGACGCCGAGGTAGGCGGACAGCGGGACGCCGGGGAGCTCAGGGACGACGCGGAACCCGCTGGCGTCCTCCTGGACGAGGTCGCGCCAGCCGAACTGGTGCAGGACGACGTCGCCGACGGAGAAGCCCTCGGCGGCCGACTCAACGACCCGGCCGATGGCGCCGCCGGTCATCGTCTCACCGAGCTGGTACGGCGCGACGTAGGAGCGGGCGTCGTTCATGCGACCGCGCATGTAGGGGTCGACGGAGAGGAAGAGGTTCTGGACCCGGAGCTGGCCGGGCGCGAGCTCCGGGAGTTCGACGGAGACGGTCCGGAAGTCGGACTCGGTCGGCCACCCGACCGGTCGCGAGACGAGCTGGATCTGGGTGCTGAGCGCGGGGGTGTTCATGTGGTGCCTTTCCTTGGTGCGGTGATTCGGTGGGAGGGCGCAGCACGTCGTCGGGTTGCGGACGGGGTGACGCCTGGGGCGTCGCGGAGGTATCAGACGGCCAGTGCGATGACGAGCGCGATGAGTCCGAGCAGCGGGGTGGTCCCCTGGACGATCGCGGCGCGGGCCTTCGTGCGGTCCGAGGTGATGAGGACGAGCGAGGCGAGGAGCATGGAGCCGGCCGAGGCGAAGACGAGGGCCGCGCCGATACCGGTCGAGCCGGTGATCAGGAAGACGATGCCGACGATGGTGCCGATCGCGAGGAACAGGTTGTAGAAGCCCTGGTTGTACGCCATCCCTCGGGTGGTCTCGGCCTCGAGCTCCGAGGTGCCGAAGGTCTTGCGGGTGGCCGGCTCGGTCCAGCGCAGCGACTCGAGCACGAAGATGTAGACGTGCAGGAGGGCGGCGATGCCGACGAGGACGAGACTGACGACGAGCATGGGACGGGCCTTCCGGGAGATCGGCATCGAGTCGTCCGGGTGGAGCGACATTCTGTACCGATGGGTCTACTATAATAGTAGAACGCTCGGTACACAACCCACCCGTCCGGAGGGCCGGCCGAGCCAGGAGGAGGCACCCATGGGACGCACGCAGGAGTTCGACACCGTCGCCGTCGTCCAGGCGGCGCGCGACGTCTTCTGGGACCGCGGGTACGAGGCGACCTCGCTCGCCGACCTCGAAGCGGCCACCGGCCTGCGGCGGTCGAGCCTCTACCACGCCTTCGACAGCAAGCGCGGACTGTTCGACGCCGCCGTGCAGGACTACCTCGACACCGTCATCCGACCGCGCCTCTCGGTCCTCGCGCGGGCGACGGACGGCAGAGCCGGGCTCACCACCTACTTCTCCGGCGTGCAGACGGTCATCGCGACCCTGCCCGACGACTCACCCCGCCGCGGTTGCCTCCTCCTCAACAGCGCGGCCGGCCTCGCGGCCCACGACGATGCACTGCGCGAGGTCGTCGACGGCTACCGGGCCGAGCTCACCACCGCGGTCTCGGACGCCCTCGCCCTCGCCCGTCCCGAGGCGGACGCGGACGAACTCGCCGCGGCCGCGCGGCAGCTCACCTCGTTGTCGGTCAGCGCGCTGCTGCTCGCCCGGGTCAACCGGGAGGAGGCCGTCGCCATCCTCGACGTCGCCCTCACGCAGGTCGGCAGCTGGTAGTGGACGCATAACACCGGAACCCTCCGGATGTCTCCGGCGGACGCCAATGTGACGCTCTGTTTCGGCGGCCGAGAGCGGTGCATCACCCTCGCGTAGCATGGCGGGCACCCCACCCCTGGAGCCCGAGACCCATGACGAACGCTGCCCCAAGCCCGCTCGCCGCGAGCTCGCCGGTCACCCGCGACGCCGTCCCCGTCGGCTCGGCGGATCGTGCCTCCACGGTCGCGTTCGCCGGGGTCGGCCGCACCTTCGCGAGCGGTGCCGGCAAACGCGCCGACGCCCCGCGGCCCGTGCTGCGCGACGTCACGATCACCGCCGAGGCCGGCGAGGTCGTGGCGATCCTCGGCACGAGCGGCTGCGGCAAGTCCACCCTGCTGCGGATCGCGGCCGGTCTCGACCACCCGACCGCCGGCTCCGTGCTCATCGACGGTACACCCGTCGCCGGCATCGACCCGCGCACGGCCTTCGGCTTCCAGGAGCCTCGACTCCTCCCCTGGCGCACCATCGCGGCGAACGTCGCACTCGGTCTGCCCAAGCGGACACCCGCAGCCGATGGACGTGCCCGCGTCGCCGAGCTGCTCGAACTCGTCGGGCTCGCGGACTTCGCCGAGCACCGCCCACGGGAGGTCTCCGGCGGCATGGCGCAACGCGCCTCACTCGCCAGGGCCCTCGCCCGCCGGCCGGGCGTCCTGCTCCTCGACGAGCCGTTCGGCGCCCTCGACGCCCTCACCCGGCTGAAGATGCAGGACCTGCTGCTCGCCATCCACCTCGCCGCGCCCACCACCATCCTGCTCGTGACGCACGACGTCGACGAGGCCCTCCAGCTCGCCGACCGGGTCATCCTCCTGGGTCGCGAGGAGGGACAGCCCGGTTCGACCATCGCGCAGACCGTGACCGTCCCCGGCAACCGCCCGCGCGACCGCGGGTCAGCAGAGCTCGCCGAACTGCGCGGCCGCCTCCTCGACGGACTCGGCATCGACCGCCACGGTCTCGTCCGCGGCGACCAACGGCTGCCGTCCATCCCGCACTTCCCGTACTGAGCCACCCACCACCTCCGCCGTCATCCCGCACCGATCCACAGCAAGGACCAACGCATGACCTCACGACGCCGCTTCACCACCTCCCGCGCCGGGCGCGTGGCCCTCGTCGCCGCGACCGCCGCCGCAGCACTCCTCCTCAGCGGCTGCGTCGCGGGCGAGAACGCTCCTGCGGCCGGCGGCGACAGCACCGCCGGCACCACCGAGGGCGGCACGCTCAACATCGACTTCGCGACCTACAACCCGCTCTCCCTCATCATCAAGGACCAAGGCTGGCTCGAGGACGCACTCGACGACCAGGACATCACCGTCAACTGGGTCCAGTCGGCCGGCTCCAACAAGGCGAACGAGGCGCTGCGGGCCGACGCGATCGACGTCGGGTCCACCGCCGGGTCCGCCGCGCTCCTGAACCGGGCGAACGGATCGGCCATCCAGGCGATCGACGTCTTCTCGCAGCCCGAGTGGTCGGCGATCGTCGTCGGCCAGGGCTCGACGATCACGGACGTCGCCGAACTCAAGGGCAAGAAGGTCGCCGCGACGAAGGGCACCGACCCCTACTTCTTCCTCCTGCAGGCACTGGAGGAGGCCGGCCTGTCCGCCTCCGACGTCACGATCGAGAACCTCCAGCATGCCGACGGCTGGGCGGCCCTGCAGAACGGCTCCGTCGACGCTTGGGCCGGTCTCGACCCGATCATGGCCGGCGCCGAGGAGGCGGGCGCGAAGCTCATCTACCGCAACGTCGACTTCAACAGCTACGGCATCCTGGCCGCGACCGAGTCCTTCATCGACGAGCGTCCGGACGTCGCGCAGACCGTCGTGAACGCCTACGAGCACGCTCGTGAATGGGCTGCGTCGAACCCCGACGAGACGGCGCAGATCCTCGCGGACGCCGCTGGCCTCGACCTCGCCGTGGCGACGAAGGTGATCACGGAGCGCTCGAACCTCGACGTCGACCCGGCCCCGGGCAAGGCGCAGGAGCAGGTCCTGTCGATCATCGGCCCGATCTTCGTGGAGTCCGGCGACGTGTCGTCGCAGGACAAGGTCGACGACGCCCTGGCCGACCTCTTCAACCCGAGCTTCGTGGACGACGCGGACCCGTCCGCCATCGGCACGAAGTAGTCCGGCCCCTTCCCAACCTCGGTCCCTGAGCCTGTCGAAGGGCCCATGACCCCGTCCCGAGAGGCTCCCGTGAGCGACCAACCCGGTCTCGGCACCACCGCAGCCGCGGGTGCCCAGGCGACCCAGTCCGGCCGCGAAGCGCGCGCCGTCCTCGGGTCGCGCAGGATCGTCGTCGTCCTCGGCGGCTTCCTCGTCCCCGTCGTCATCCTCGGGGCCTGGCAGCTCGTCACCGCGTTCGGCCTCGTCCCGGCCTCGCAACTCCCGGCACCCGCCGAGGTCTGGGCGGCCGGCGTCGATCTCGCGCAGCGCGGCTGGCTGCAGCAGGACGTCGCCATCTCGGTGCAGCGCGTGCTCATCGGGTTCCTCATCGGTGCCGTGCTCGGTCTCGTCCTCGGCGCGGTCGTGGGGCTCTCGCGCCTCGGCGACATCCTGCTGTCGACGACCTTCGCGGCGATCCGCGCCGTCCCGTCGCTCGCGTGGGTACCGCTGCTCATCCTCTGGCTGAAGATCGGTGAGGAGTCGAAGATCACGCTCATCGCGATCGGCGCGTTCTTCCCGGTGTACACGACGGTCTCCGCCGCGCTCCGCCACGTCGACAAGCACCTGGTCGAGGCCGGCCGCGCCTTCGGGCTGAACGGTGTCGCGTTGTTCCGGACGGTGCAGCTGCCCGCCGTGACGCCCTCGGTCGTCTCCGGCCTCCGGCTCGCGCTGGCGCAGTCGTGGCTGTTCCTCGTGGCGGCGGAGCTCATCGCCTCGTCCATGGGACTCGGATTCCGCCTGGTGGACTCGCAGAACAACGGCCGGGTCGACCGCATCTTCTTCGTCATCATCGTGCTCGCGCTGCTCGGCGCGATCACCGATGCGCTCGTCGGTGTCCTCGACCGCTGGATCAAGCGCCGCTGGGGGTAGCAGCCCGCCGAGGCCGACCGTGCAGTTCCCCAGCGCGAACGGCCGAATGTTGCAGCGAAGTCGCTCCTGACGCAAGAAATCCGCACCCCCTCCGCCCCTACGCTCGAAGGAATCGTCACCCACCCCGGGCGACGCCTGCGCACGCGGAAGGAGGTTCACCATGTCGAACGTCGCCACCACCCACACGAAGAGCATCGTCGGAGAGCCGGAGGTCGTCGAAGACGCCGCCGCACTCGTCGGGCACCCGGCCTGGACGGACCTCAAGGCCGCCGCGACTGCGCTGCAGGCCGTCCAGGTGAAGGACGGCTCGATCCCTGAGGCGAGCGACCACGAGTCGGCGGCAGGGCACGTCGCCACGATCGTCGCGAGCGTCCGCACCCTCGCTCCGAACTTCCCGCACGACGCCGAGTACCTCGACGCCCTCGTCGCCGACTTCGACCGCTGGGAGCGCGACGGCTTCGGCGTCCCGGACTTCCTCGACTCGCTCGTCGCCTTCCACCCCGAGCGGCATCGCGTGGACGGCCTGGGACACCTCGTCGTGTTCCCGATGGTCACGCAGAACGGTTCGACCGACCGCCACATCGAGGCCGTGCTCGTCGAGGTCATCTGGCCCGAGTTCATCGCCGCGCTCGAGGCCGGCGACTACACGAACGCGCTCTTCGTGCCGATCCGCTTCCTCGACTTCACGCCGGGTTACGACACGAACTCAGCGGTCCTCTTCCCCGAGACGGTCGCGATGCGCGCTATCCCGGCGTTCACCTGGGGCGCGATCTTCCAGGACCGCGAGGCGGCCCGGTACCGTCGGGTCGTCCGAGCCGCTGCCGAGATCACCAAGCTGGAGCTCCCGGCCGACGCCGCGTCCCTCCTGGACGACCAGCAGCTGGCCGAGGAGACCTTCGTCATGTGGGACCTCATCCACGACCGCACGCACATGCGCGGTGACCTCCCGTTCGACCCGTTCATGATCAAGCAGCGGATGCCGTTCTTCCTGTACTCCCTCGAGGAGCTCCGATGCGACCTCACGGCGTTCCGCGAGTCGGTCCGGCTGGAGCGCACGCTGACGACCCGCGCAGAGACCGAGGCGCTCGATGCGGCGGAGGCCGCGATCCTCGAGCACGCGAAGCTCGTGCAGTACGCGATCATCTTCGACCGCATCTTCCGGTTCGCCATCACCGGCTCGCGCGTCCGGAACTACGACGGCGTCGGCGGCCAGCTGCTCTTCGCGTGGATGCACCAGCACGGCGTGCTGCACTGGACCGACACCAGGCTCACGATCGACTGGGACGAGGTCCCCGACGTGGTCGTGCGGCTCGGCGAGAGCATCGACGAGCTGTACTGGCGATCGATCGACCGTCCGAAGACCGCGCACTGGCTCGCCGCGTACGAGCTCGTCCGGACGACGCTGACGCCGCACCCCGCATCGCAGTGGGCGCGTGGGCTGTCCGACGAGATCCTGAGCGGACCGCCGCGTGGACTCACCGACGCGGTCCTCGACGACGAGTTCCCCCTGTCGATGTTCTATGAGGCGCTCGGCAAGAAGATGGCGGACGTCATCACGTCGACCGCCGGGATCACGGGGCGATCCGCGGCCTGACCCGACCGTGCCGCGGAGGAGCCCGGAGCAGCACTCTCCTGAGTGCCGCTCCGGGCTCTTGTTCGCGCGCCGGGCCGCCGCGCTCCGTCGCTCGACGGATGTCCCCGGCGGGGCGTCGCGCTAGCGTGGACGGCATGAGCGAGCCCGCCGTCGACCAGCAGGAGGACCGCCCGGTCGACCCCTACGACGCCGAGTGGCGGCGTCCGGCCGCGACGCCGTCGGAACAGCGATCCGACATCATCCTCGCCATCGCCCTCGGCGTCGGTACCCTCCTCAGCCTCACGCTGTACACGATCGCCGGGTTCTACCCCGAGCCCGCACCGATGTGGGCGTCCGTCCTCTGGGCGATCGGCATCACCGCGCCGCTCGCGTTCCGCCGCCGCTTCCCGTGCTCCGTCTCGATCGTCGTCGCCGTCATGTTCATCGTGGGCGGCACGGTGCTCGTACCCGAGGTCCTCTTCACGAACATCGCCCTGTTCCTCGCGATCTACACGGTCGGGGCATGGGTTCCGAACCGACGTCGCGCTGCGCTCGTCCGCGTGCTCATCATCGTCGCCATGTTCGTCTGGCTGCTCGTCTCCATGTTCATCCAGGCGACCGACCCCGACGCGCTGCCCAGCCTCTCCCGGGTGGGGCTCTTCTCGCCCCTCGTGGCGTTCATCCTCATCCAGATCCTGACGAACATCCTCTACTTCGGAGCCGCGTACTTCTTCGGCGAGCGCGTGTACCAGTCCTCCCGGGAACGGGCGGCGCTCGAGCAGCGCACGGCCGAGCTCGAAGCGGAGCGCGCCCGGTCCGCCCGCCAGGCGGTCGCCCTCGAGCGGGTGCGGATCGCGCGCGAGCTGCACGACGTCGTCGCCCACCACGTCTCGGTCATGGGGGTCCAGGCCGGCGCCGCGCGTACCGTGCTCGATGCGGACCCGGCCGCCGCGCGGGATGCACTCACGAACGTCGAGCTCGGCGCACGGAGCGCGATCGACGAGCTGCGCAAGATGCTCGGCACCCTCCGCGCGCACGGCGAACCGACCGACGAGGAGAGCAGCCCGTCGACCGTCGGCGTCGGCCAGCTGGGCCGGCTCGCCGACGAGTCGACGGCGAACGGGCTGCCGACGAGGTTCGAACTCGTGGGCACACCGGTCCCGATCCCGGCCGTCGTGTCGTTCAACCTGTACCGGATCGCGCAGGAGGCGCTCACGAACGCCCGCAAGTACGGCGGTACCACGGCGACGGCCGAACTCAGGCTCCGCTATCTGGACGACGCGGTCGAGCTCGAGGTCACGAACACGGGGACCGTCCCGACGGTGGCCCGGCGCGGTGGGCTCGGACTCATCGGGATGCGGGAGCGCGTGGCGTCGTCCGGTGGCGTCCTCGAGGTCGGGGCACGAGCCCGCGGCGGCTTCCTCGTCCGGGCCGCCATCCCGCTCGGCCGGCCGGGCGACCAGGCGATGGAGCCCGTCGCCGCGTCCATCGCCGACGCCCGCCTCGCCTCCGCCGCCGCAGGACGACCCCAGACCACCACCACGAAGGACCAGGCATGACCGAGCAGCCCACCCGCATCCTCCTCGTCGACGACCAGGAGCTGCTGCGTGCGGGCTTCCGCATCATCCTGGGCTCGCAGCCCGGGATCGAGATCGTCGGCGAGGCGTCGGACGGCGCCGAGGCCGTCGCGCTCGCAACGACGCTCGCGCCGGACGTGATCTGCATGGATGTCCAGATGCCGGGCATGGACGGCCTCGAGGCCACCCGTCGGATCGTCGCGGATCCGGACACCAACGCCGCCGTCCTCATCCTCACCACCTTCGACCGCGACGACTACCTGGCCGAGGCGCTCCGTGCCGGTGCGAGCGGGTTCCTCCTGAAGAACTCCTCGCCGGAGGAACTCGTCGCCGCGGTCTCGGTGATCGCGGGCGGGGAGGCGCTCCTCTCGCCGGCGGTCACCCGCCGGGTCATCGAGGGGTTCACCAGGCAGGCCCCCGCCGTCGAGGACGCCGTGGAGGATCGCACCGTCCCGGCCGGACCGACGACCGGCGCCGAATACGGGCAGCTGACGGAGCGCGAGCGCGAGGTCCTGCAGCTGGTCGCCCAGGGCCTGTCCAACCAGGAGATCGCGACCACGCTCTTCGTCGGCGAGGCGACCGTCAAGTCGCACGTCTCGAAGGTGCTGCAGAAGCTCGCCCTCCGTGATCGCATCCAGGCGGTCATCTACACCTACGAGCACGGGCTGGCGTCGCCGCGCAGCTGAGGGTTCGCTCCGTCTCCGCGCAACCCCGTCGGTCGGTCGGATGCGAGGAGTAGCGTGACGACCATGGAATTTCGATACCTCGGCAACAGCGGACTCAAGATCTCAGAGATCATCTTCGGCAACTGGCTGACCCACGCCTCGCAGGTGGAGAACGACGTCGCCACGGCGAGCGTTCGCGCCGCCCTCGACGCCGGCATCACCACCTTCGACACGGCCGACGCCTACGCGAACACGGCGGCTGAGCAGGTGCTCGGCGACGCCCTCAAGGACGAACGACGCGCGAGCCTGGAGATCTTCACGAAGGTCTACTGGCCCACCGGCCCGAAGGGGCACAACGACGTCGGGCTGTCGCGCAAGCACATCATGGAGTCGATCGACGGTTCGCTCACGCGTCTCGGCACCGACTACGTCGACCTCTACCAGGCCCACCGCTACGACAGCGAGACGCCCCTCGAGGAGACGATGCAGGCCTTCGCCGACGTCGTCCGGGCGGGCAAGGCGCTCTACATCGGCGTGAGCGAGTGGAACGCCGAGCAGCTGCGCGCCGGCCACGCCCTGTCCAAGGAGCTGGGCTTCCAGCTCATCTCGAACCAGCCGCAGTACTCGATGCTGTGGCGGGTCATCGAGGAGGAGGTCGTCCCGACCTCGCGCGAACTCGGCATCTCCCAGATCGTCTGGTCGCCGGTGGCGCAGGGCGTCCTCAGCGGCAAGTACCTCCCGGGCGCAGAACTCCCGCAGGGCAGCCGGGCCACCGACGAGAAGGGCGGCGCCGACACCATCAAGCGCTTCCTCGACGACGAGGTGCTGACGGCCGTCCAGCAGCTGAAGCCCATCGCCGACGAGCTCGACCTCACCATGGCGCAGCTGGCGCTCGCCTGGGTGCTGCACAACGACAACATCGCCGGTGCGATCGTCGGGGCCTCGCGTCCCGAACAGGTCACCGCGAACGCCGCCGCGGCCGGTGTGAAGCTCGACGACACGGTCATCGCCCGCATCGACGAGGCCATCGGCTCCGTCGCCGAGACCGACCCCTCGAAGACGGTCTCCCCGGAGTCCCGCCCCGCCTGATCCAGCGCTCGGCTGGTCCACGACGCCCGGTATCCCCCACTCGACGGAGAAGGGGACCGGGCGTCGTCGCGTCAACCCGTCCTACGGCGGATGCCGGTGGCACACCACGCCGCGTAGCGTGATCGTCATACCGGGAGAACCCGACGCAGGACACTCGGTCCAGCACGCAGATCACAGGAGGCGGCCGATGCTCGAACTCAGCCACATCGACAAGTCGTACGGCGAGCGGAAGGTGCTCGACGACGTCAGCTTCCAGGTCGCCCCCGGCCGCATGACGGGGTTCGTCGGCGGGAACGGCGCCGGCAAGACGACGACGATGCGCATCCTGCTCGGTGTCCTCGCCGCGAACGCCGGAACCGTCACCCTCGACGGCACCCCGCTCACCCCGGAGGACCGCCGCCGATTCGGCTACATGCCGGAGGAGCGCGGCCTCTACCCGAAGATGCGGGTCGAGGAACAGCTCGTCTACCTGGCCCGCCTCCACGGGTTCACGACCCACGCCGCCAAGCGCAACGCCGGCGAGCTGCTCGAGCGCCTCGGCCTCGGCGAGCGCCGGAACGACGCCCTCGAGAGCCTGTCGCTCGGCAACCAGCAGCGGGCGCAGATCGCCGCGGCGCTCGTCCACGACCCCGACGTCCTCGTCCTCGACGAGCCGTTCTCGGGCCTCGACCCGATGGCGGTCGACGTGGTCGTCGGTGTGCTCAGCGAGTTCGCCGCAGACGGCTCCCCCGTCCTGTTCTCCAGTCACCAGCTCGACATCGTGGAGCGCCTCTGCGACGACCTCGTGATCATCGCCGGTGGCAGGATCCGCGCCTCCGGCTCGCGCGAGTCCCTCCGCGAAGCCCACGCCGGCAACCGCTACGAGCTGCTCGCCGCGGCCGACACCGGCTGGCTGCGCGAGCGTCCGGGGATCTCCGTCGTCGACTTCGACGGTGGCTACGCCCTCTTCGACGCCGACGACGCCCAGGCGGCTCAGGCCGTGCTCCGGGAGGCGCTGACCCAGGGCGACGTCACGAGCTTCGCCCCCCTCCGACCCACCCTCGCCCAGATCTTCAAGGAGGTCATCCAGTGACCACGGCAACCGAGTCCCCGATCCAGCCCGCCGGTCGTCGTCGCTCCGGCCCGGCCTCCCCCAGCCTCGTGCAGAGCATCGGTCTCGTCGCCGAGCGCGAGGTCAAGATGCGTCTGCGCAGCAAGACGTTCCTCATCTCGACGGGCATCCTCCTCCTCGTGATCCTCGCCGGCATCGTCGTCGGTGGGTTCCTCGCGAAGAACACGGCCTCGGAGACCACGAAGGTCGCGGTCGTGGGGAGCGCGGGTGCGGGACTCGTCGACGGCAAGACCTTCGACGTGACCGAGGCGGCCGACGTCGCCGCAGCTGAAGCACTGGTGAAGTCGGGCGATGTGGAGGCGGCGATCGCGCCGGCCACCGACGACAACCCCACGGGTGTTCAGGTCATCTTCGACTCCGAGGCCTCCAATACGCTCATCATGCAGCTGAGCGCCCAGCCGCAGGTCACCATCCTCGATCCCGACGCCGACGGCTCCGCCGGCTTCCTGCTGTACATCGTGTCGCTCGGGTTCGGTCTCGTGTTCTTCGTCTCCGCCACCACCTTCGGGGCGTCGATCGCGCAGAGCGTCGTCGAGGAGAAGCAGACCCGCGTCGTCGAGATCCTCATGTCCGCCATCCCCGTGAAGGCGCTCCTCGCCGGCAAGGTGCTCGGCAACAGCATCCTGGCGTTCGGGCAGATCCTGGCGATCGCGGCGCTGTCGGTGATCGGGCTGACGGTGACGGGCCAGACGGAGCTGCTCGCCGGCCTCGGGACCCCGGTCGTCTGGTTCGTGGTGTTCTTCGTGCTCGGCTTCATCCTGCTGGCCGCGCTGTTCGCCGCTGCCGGATCGCTGGTCTCACGTCAAGAGGACATCGGTTCGACGACGACCCCGATTACGATGCTGATCATGATCCCGTACTTCGCCGTCATCTTCTTCAACGACAACCCGGTGGTGATGACGATCATGTCCTACGTGCCGTTCTCGGCAGCCGTGGGCATGCCCGTCCGTCTCTTCGTCGGCTCGGCGCAGTGGTGGGAGCCGATCCTGTCCCTGCTGATCCTCGGGGTCACCGCGGCGCTCGTCATCCTCGTCGGCTCGCGGATCTACGAGAACTCGCTGCTGAAAATGGGTGGCCGGGTCAAGCTCTCGGAAGCGCTCAAGGCATGAGCGGGCTCGGCGGGATCGACGAGGTCTTCAACCCCGGTGCCTTCGAGGCCAAGCAGTTCCTCGACGCCGAGCAGCGCCTCCCCGCGCCGGCCCCGCTCGCGGGCGATCCGGCCGGCGACATCTACGGCGACGAGCCCATCGTGCTCGACCTCGTGGACGAGGATGAGGAGGACCAGGACGCCCGGCTGACGCCCGAGCAGGCCGCCGCGCTGGCGGCCGAACAGCCGGCTCAGCCCTCCGCCGAAGACGAGCAGCAGGCCGCCGTCGCCTCCTCGATCGCCGTGCACGCGCTCGCCTACGAGCACGCGCTCGCGCAGGAGACCCCGGACGCGGAGCCGGAGCCCGGTGCGCACGCCGACGTCGACGCCGCGATCGACGCCGTGCCCGAGGAGGTCGTCCCCTCCTCCGACGGCCCCCGTCACGCCGCCGACTGACCCCGTCTCTCGGTTCACAATTCAGGAGCGCCTCGGCGCGTCCCCGCCGACACGCACGGTGCGGGGGCGCCACGCCCGGGCGCTCCTGAATTGTGAACATGCTCGACGGCGACCCGACCACGCAGGAAGTCGGCCCGCGATGCACGGAAGCTGCGTGTGGCATGCGCGAGGATGGATCAGTGACCGACTCTCTGCATGACACCAGCATCCGCGGCTTCGCCTCCGACAACTACTCCGGCGTCCACCCCGAGATCCTCGACGCCCTCGCGGCGGCCAACGGCGGCCACCAGATCGCGTACGGCGAGGACGACTACACCCGTCGGCTGCACGAGGTCTTCGCCGATCACTTCGGCCGCGACGTCGCCGTGTTCCCCGTCTTCAACGGCACCGGCGCGAACGTCGTCGGCCTGCAGTCCATGCTCCCGCGCTGGGGTGCCGTCATCTCGGCGTCGACCGCGCACATCAACTCCGACGAGGGCGGCGCGCCGGAGCGGGTCGGTGGCATCAAGCTCCTGACGGTCGACGCCCCCGACGGCAAACTCACGCCCGATCTCATCGACCGCGAGGCGTGGGGCTGGGGCGACGAGCACCGCGCACAGCCGCTCGTCGTCTCGATCACGCAGACCACCGAGCTCGGCACCCTGTACACGCCCGAGGAGATCCGCGCGATCGCCGACCACGCGCACGGTCACGGCATGAAGCTGCACCTCGACGGCGCCCGCATCGCCAACGCAGCCGCGGCCCTCGGCGTCCCACTGCGCGCGTTCACCGCCGATGCCGGCGTCGACGCGCTGTCCTTCGGCGGGACGAAGAACGGGCTCATGTTCGGCGAGGCCATCGTCGTGCTCGAACCGTCGGCGTCGGAGGGCCTCGTCTACCTGCGGAAGCTCAACATGCAGCTGGCGTCCAAGATGCGCTTCGGTGCGGCGCAGCTCATCGCCCTGCTCGAGCCGGCGGCCGACGGTGGCGACGGGCTCTGGCTCCGCTCCGCGACCCACGCCAATGCGATGGCCGCGCGCCTCCGCACCTCCCTCGAGGCCCTCATCGCCGCCGGCGAGGCACCGGGACTCGGCTTCAGCCAGCCGACCCAGGCCAACGCGGTGTTCGCGACCCTGCCAGCGGGCGTCCCCGACCGCTTGCGCGAACGCTTCCGCTTCTACGACTGGGACGCGGCGAAGGGCGAGGTGCGCTGGATGTGCTCGTTCGACACCACGGAGGACGACATCGACGCGTTCGTCGCCGCGATCCGCGAGGAACTCGCCCGCGCGTAGCGGCCGGTCACGATGACGGCGGGCCTCTGCGCGTCGACCCCCGATATGGCAAGGTTGGAGATCGGGCTTCCAACCGGATGAGAGAGACGGTCATGCACTATCAGTCGACGCGGGGCCACGATCTGCCCCAGCACTTCTCGGACATCCTCCTCGGCGGGCTCGCCCCGGACGGCGGCCTGTACCTCCCGGCCGAGTACCCGCAGCTGACCGCTGACGAGCTCGAGTCGTGGCGCGAGCTGTCCTATGCCGACCTCGCGTTCGCCGTGCTGTCGAAGTTCGCCGACGACATCCCCGCAGCCGACCTCCAGGACATCACCCGTCGCACCTACACCGCCGAGGTGTACTCGAACGGCCGCGCCGGCGACGATGCCTCGCTCATCACCCCGCTGCGCACCCTCGGCGAGGAGGGTGGCACCGAGCTGCAGCTCCTCGGCCTCTCGAACGGCCCGACGCTCGCCTTCAAGGACATGGCGATGCAGCTGCTCGGCAACCTCTTCGAGTACACACTCGCGAAGAGCGGCGACGAGCTCAACATCCTCGGCGCGACGTCCGGCGACACCGGGAGCGCGGCCGAGCACGCCATGCGGGGCAAGACCGGGATCCGGGTCATCATGCTGAGCCCGCACGGCCGCATGAGCAGCTTCCAGCGCGCGCAGATGTTCAGTCTCCAGGACGACAACATCGTGAACCTCGCCGTCGAGGGCAACTTCGACGACTGCCAGGACATCGTGAAGGCCGTCTCGAAGGACGCTCCGTTCAAGGCACTCCACGCCGTCGGTACGGTCAACTCGATCAACTGGGCCCGCGTCGTCGCGCAGGTCGTGTACTACGTGCACGGCTGGCTGCTCGCGACCGACGGTCCGGACCAGAAGGTGTCGTTCTCGGTGCCGTCCGGCAACTTCGGCAACGTTTGCGCCGGGCACATCGCCCGCTCCATGGGGCTCCCGATCGACCAGCTCGTCGTCGCGACGAACGAGAACGACGTCCTCGACGAGTTCTTCCGCACGGGCGTGTACCGCCCGCGCTCGGCGGCCGAGACGCACCACACCTCCAGCCCGAGCATGGACATCTCGAAGGCGTCGAACTTCGAGCGCTTCCTCTACGACCTCGTCGGTCAGGACGCGACCCGCCTCGGTGAGCTGTTCCGGTCCCTCGACGAGGAGGGCGGGTTCGACCTCTCCGGGACGCCCGAGTTCGAGCGGATCAGCGAGTTCGGGTTCGTCTCGGGCCGCAGCACGCACGCCGACCGCGTCGCCACCATCCGCGACGTGCACGAGCGCTACGGCGTCACGATCGACCCGCACACCGCCGACGGCGTCACGGTCGCCCGCCGCCACCTGCGCGAGGGTGTCCCGATGCTCGTCCTCGAGACCGCGCTGCCGGCGAAGTTCGCCGAGATCGTCCGCGAGGCGCTCGGCGAGGAGCCGGAGCGACCCGAGGCGTTCGAGGGCATCGAGGGGCTCGAGCAGCGCTTCGAGATCGTGCCGGCCGACGTCGACCGGATCAAGGCGATCATCGCGCAGCACACCGGCCGCTGACACACCCCGGTCCCTGAGCCACCCCGGTCCCTGACCCACCCCGGCCCCTGAGCCACCCCGGTCCCTGAGCCATCCCGGTCCCTGAGCCTGTCGAAGGGCACCGCACTGCCCGCACCGCGTCCGGTCCGGCGGGCAGCGCGGAGGATAGGTGCCCTGCGTCCTGGAGCCAAGCCCCCGCCGAGACGCGGCATCCGCTCTACGCTGCCGTCATGAGCACTCCCATGGATCCAGCAGCAGCAGACGCCCAACGCGACGCCCTCGCCCACGGCGGTCCGGGCGCCCAGGCACACGTGCCGGGTGAGGACCAGACCGACAGCTCGGTCGGCGGTGTCGTGCCCGACGGCGGTGCGGTCGACCGTTCGGCCGACGACGCGGCGCCCGGCGATGGCGGTCTGAGCAACGCCGGTGACGGCGTCGGTGGTGACGACGTCGTCGGCGATGCAGGTCTGGACGACGACGCGGACACCGAGGACGCCGTCGAGGACCTCGACGACCAGGACGACCTCGCGGACCGCGCTCCCGTCGGCGACAGCTTCGGCGAGGGCCCGGAGTAGCCCCCGGTCCCTGAGCCTGTCGAAGGGCACTCCCGCCCGAGCCATCCCCGGTCCCTGAGCCTGTCGAAGGGCGCTCTCGCCCCAGCCACCCCCGGTCCCTGAGCCTGTACGAAGGGCACTCCCGCCCGAGCCACCCCCGGTCCCTGAGCCTGTACGAAGGGCACTCCCGCCCCAGCCACCCCCGGTCCCTGAGCCTGTCGAAGGGCGCTCCCGCCCCAGTCACCCCGGTCCCTGAGCCTGTCGANTCGGGTGACCCGACTCGCTCTCGCGGTGCGCCTCGGCGGCCTCGGCGAGAGGCCGGACGGTGCCGAGCTCGAAGCTGAAGCGCCCCTGTTCGACGAGGGACGCGACCGCCGGGATCGCCTCCGCCCGCCAGGCCTGTTCCTGCGACGTGAGCGGGAGCGGGTTGCCGCCGGACCACGCTTGGATCCCGAGGCCGGCCGCCTTCGCACCGACGACGATCGTGCCGATGTGCTGCCGGTCCTCGACCAGCTCGAACGAGGCCTCGAGCGCCTCGTCGGTGCCGACGGCGTCGAGCACGCGGTCGACGCCCTGCGGGGCCGCCTCGCGCACGCGCTCGACGAGCCCGGGACCGTAGGTGACGGGGATCGCCCCGAGCTCCCGCAGGCGTGCGTGGTTCCCCTCGCTCGCGGTGGCGACGACGGTCGCTCCCCACGCCACGGCGAACTGCACGGCGGCGTGCCCCACCGAGCCCGATCCACCGTGGATCAGGAGGGTCGTCCCCTCGGTCACGCCGAGCGACCGGAGCGCCTGGTAGGCCGTGCTCACGGGGATGCCGATCGCCGCCGCCTCCTCGAAGGAGATGGCCGCCGGTTTGCGGATGATCTGGTCGGGCGTGACGCCGACGTGGGTCGCGTACGTCCCGGAGGCGTTGACGACGACGACCTCGTCGCCGATCGACCAGCCCTCGACCCCGTCGCCGACCTCGACGACGACCCCGGCGCCGTCGCTCCCGACGCGTCGGGTGCCCTGCAGCTCGCCGCCGCGGACACCACTGCGGAGCTTCCAGTCGATCGGGTTCACGCCCGCGGCGCGCACCTCGACGACGAGTTGGCCGGGGCCCGCCTGAGGCGTCGGCACCTCGACGAGTTCGAGGACGTCGGCCGAGCCGAGCTCCTGGTACTGGATGACGGTCGTCATGTCGTTCCCTTCCCGAGATGCGCCTGCGCACCCCTGATCGACGTCCGCCACGCATCGCGGCGGCGGTTCGAGGCTACTCCCGACGCTCCTCCACAGCCCCTCGGAACGTCCGGACCATGACGCCGCATGACCCGCGGATGGCACCGGCCTCGGCCTCCCGCGTAGCGTTGCAGCATGCCTCCCACTGATGGATCGACGTCCGCAGCGCCCGCCGCCACGATCGCGAACCTCCTCGCCGAGACGCGCAGCTACGCCCCGCCGGCCGACCTCGCCCAGACGGCGAACGTCGGCCCGGAGGAGTGGGCTCGCGCGGCCGCCGACCCGGTGGCGTTCTGGGAGGAGCAGGCCCGACGCCTCGACTGGGTCACCCCGTGGGAGACGGCGCACACCTGGGACCCGGCCCGGCCGGTCGAAGGGTCCGACCCATCGGACCCCGAGCCCGAACTCACCGTCCCCGCCGCCACCTGGTTCGCCGGGGGAACGCTCAACGTGGCGGTCAACTGTGTCGACCGGCACGTCGACGCCGGACGAGGCGACAAAGTGGCCCTCCACTTCGAGGGAGAGCCGGGCGACCGCCGCTCCATCACCTACGCCGAGTTGCAGCGCGAGGTCGCGAAGGCGGCCAACGCCCTGACGGCACTCGGCATCGGCCAGGGCGACCGCGTCGTCATCTACCTGCCGGTCATCCCCGAGACGGTCATCGCCACCCTCGCCGTCGCCCGCATCGGCGCCATCCACTCCCTCGTGTTCGGTGGGTTCTCGGCCGAGGCGCTGCGCTTCCGGGTAGAGGACACCGAGGCGAAGCTGCTCATCACCACCGACGGCCAGTACCGCCGGGGTACCGCCGTCCCCGTCAAGCAGAACGCCGACGCCGCCGTCGACGGCGTGCCGTCCGTCGAGCACGTACTCGTCGTCGCACGCACGGGCGACGAGACGCCGAACGTGCCCTGGACCCCCGGCCGCGACGTCTGGTGGCACGACACCGTGGGTGTCGCCGCCGACACCCACGAGCCCGAGGCGTTCGATGCGGAGAACCCGCTCTTCATCATCTACACGAGCGGCACCACCGGGAAGCCCAAGGGACTCGTCCACACGTCAGGCGGCTATCTCACGCAGGCGTCCTGGACCCATTGGGCGATCTTCGACGCCAAGGACGACGACGTCCACTGGTGCACCGCCGACCTCGCCTGGGTCACGGCACACACCTATGAGATCTACGGTCCGCTCTCGAACGGGCTCACCCAGGTGATCTACGAGGGCACGCCGAACACCCCGCACCAGGCGCGGCACTTCGAGATCATCGAGCGCTACGGCGTGACGACGTACTACACGGCGCCCACGCTCATCCGGACCCTCATGACCTGGTTCCCCGAGGGGCCGCCCGCCGAGTACGACCTCTCGACCCTCCGGCTCCTCGGCACCGTCGGTGAGGCCATCAACCCCGAGGCCTGGATGTGGTTCCGCGAGCGCATCGGGCGCGGCGAGACCCCGGTCGTCGACACCTGGTGGCAGTCGGAGACGGGGTCGGCTGTCATCGCACCGCTCCCCGGCGCGACCACGATCAAGCCGGGTTCCGGCAGTCGCGCACTCCCCGGCCTGGAGGCGCTGGTCGTCGACGAGGACGGCGAGACGGTGCCGTACGGATCCGGCGGGTATCTGGTCGTCAGCCGCTTCGGACCGTCGCTCGCGCGCACGGTCTGGGGCAACCCGGAGCGCTACCGCGACTCGTACTGGGCGAAGTACTGGAAGCAGGGCTACTTCTTCTCCGGCGACGGCGCGAAGTGGGACGAAGACGGCGACATCTGGGTCCTCGGGCGCGTCGACGACGTCATCAACGTCTCGGGCCACCGCCTGTCGACCATCGAGATCGAGTCGGCCCTCGTGTCGCATCCCCACGTGGGCGAGGCCGGCGTGGTCGGCGTACACGACCCGATCACGGGGAGCGCGATCGCCGCGTTCGTCATCCCGTCCTCGCGGTCCCACGGTCCGGAGGCCGACGGCGAGGCGTACTGGTTGGAGCGCTCCGCGGCACTCCGCGAGGCGCTGCGGTCCCACGTGGCGAACGAGATCGGCCCGATCGCGAAGCCCCGCGACGTCTTCGTGGTCCCAGACCTCCCGAAGACCCGCTCGGGGAAGATCATGCGGCGTCTGCTCGGCGACATCGTCGACCAGCGGCCCCTCGGCGACACGACGTCGCTGCAAGACGAAGCGGCCCCGCACCGGATCGCCGAGATCGTCACTGCTGCACGGACCCCTCGAGCCCGGGAATAGCGCCCCGATCGATGCAGTTGCATCCATCGTCAACGGCGACGCAACCTCTGTCCACTTCCCTTGTTTCGCTTGGAGACCGCATGTCCATCGTCACCCGTACCGCCCAGACCGACGCCCCCATCCTCGACGTCCTCGCCGACCGGTGGAGCCCCCGCGCCTTCGTGAGTGAGCCCGTCGACGCCGCCAAGATGGCCTCGGCCCTCGAAGCCGCGCGTTGGTCGCCGAGCGCCAACAACGTGCAGCCCTGGCGGTTCATCGTCGGCACCAAGGGCACCGCCACGTTCGACACGATCGCTGAGCAGCTGGTGGCCTTCAACCGCGGTTGGGCAGCGCAGGCCGGCGCGCTCATCGTCGCCGTCGCCGAGACCCTCGACGACGAGGGCAACGAGCGTCCCTGGGCGATCTACGACCTCGGCCAGGCGATGGCGCACCTGAGCATCCAGGCCCACAGCGACGGTCTCTTCGCACACCAGATGGCCGGCTTCTCCGCCGACGGCATCCGGGAGGCGTTCTCGCTGCCGGACGGCCTGGTGCCGTTCACCGTCACCGCGCTCGGCGAGCTCGGCGACCCCGAGCTCCTGCCCGAGGGCATGCTCCGCGACCGCGAGACCGCTCCGCGTGAGCGTCGTCCGCTCGCCGACCTCGTGATCGTCCAGGAGTAGTCCGCTCGGTTCCTGCACCACCACGCTGCGCAGTCCGGTCCGCCGGGCTGCGCAGTCGTCGTTCGCGGGGCTCATCCGTCATCGCTCGGGCTAGGCCGGTGACGACGCAGTCCAATAGCCGACACGATGAACAACGCAGTCAAGGCTGCTCCCACGCATGATCGCAAGATGAGTTCTCCAGTCCCGCCCCAGTGGGCCCCGTAGACGATCATGCTGACCGTCGCGAGACCGGCGAGCAGGGCAGCGAGAGCGCTCATCGAAGCTCGTTCCGTCAGACGCCACCAATCGCGCGACGTGTTCGGCTCCGTTGCACCGCGTGACTGGCGTGCTATCGCCCATACGCCGACCCCTTGGAACACCGCGACCATGGAGCCGCCGTCCGTCGTTCCGAACTGGACTGGCGCAGCCAGGAGGCCAACGACGAGGCACACTCGCATCAACCGCGAGCGTATCCTCACAGACTCAATCCTCTTGCTCATATGAAATATGTAAGTATATCTTGATCCGCGACGGACAACTCGATCGGTCAAGGACCAGTGACGGTCAAGGAGTCCGCCCCCGTCCGCTCAACGCAGGCGGACATCCAACCGCCTGCCGAAGGGCGTGTCCGTGGCGCCCCTACAGCCCCGCGACGAGGTTGATGACGGTCGCGAGGATCACGGAGCCGAAGAGGTACGACAGCAGGGTGTGCTTGAGGACGGTGCGGCGCAGCTCGCTGGACCGCAGCGTCGTGTCCGAGACCTGGTAGGTCATGCCGAGGTCGAACGAGAGGTAGGCGAAGTCGCTGTACTGCGGCGCCTCCTCCTGGTTGAAGTCGATGCCGCCCTCCGGCGCCGCGAAGTACATGCGCGCGTACCGCAGGGTGTAGATCGTGTGGATGAGCGCCCAGGAGAGCGCCACGCTCACGACCGCGAAACCGGCGAGCACGCCCTGCTCGACCCCGGAGGACGCCCTCGCCTGCAGGATGACGACACTCAGGGCCACGAGGCTCCCGACACTCGCGAGCACGATGAGCACCTCACTCGTCGTCCGCCCGGGCTCCTCCGAGGTCGCGTGTTCGCGCGTCCGCTCCGGGCCCATCCGCCAGATGCGGATCCAGAGGGAACCGACGAAGACCACGCATGTGGTCCCCCAGCCGGCGAGGATCGCACCCGCCCAGAACCAGTTCAGGCCGACGATCACCCCCACGGCGACACCGATGAGGGCGGAGACGGTCAACCGGAGCTTCGCGCCGTGCCGCACCATGATCGTTCCGGACGTCGATGAGCTCACGAGCTGATCGTGGCACCGTCCGTGGAGCGCATGACGCAGGCTCGCGGCCGACGCCGCACCTCACACCGCTTCGACGAACAGCTCCTCCAACTCGGCGAAGACGCCGACGGCGAGGCGCTCGAACTGCTCGGCGCTCAGCAGGATCGTCTCGCCCGGGACGAGGCCGGTGAACGACGTCTCCTCGGAGTACTGCAGGACGGTCCCCACCGTGAACACCCGGTCGTGGTCGAGGACCGACGCGACGATGAGTTCGAGCTCGTTGAGGGCCCCGGGACCTTTTCCGAGCACCGAGCGCACCCGGTGGACGAACGGCCGGTCGAGCACGAGGGTGAGGCCGGTGAAGAACTCGGGGTCGACCACGGCGAGTGCTGCGGGGTCCGCTCCGGCTTCGGCCAGCGTCTCGCGTCCGGCGACAAGCGCGGCGATCATCGTCTTCGCCTGGTCGACCTCTCGCTGTTCGAAGGTCTTGCGTCCCAGCATGGGTGTCTCCTCGGCGTCGCGGATCGGGTGCGCTTCACGCTACTCCCCGGCACGCCCGGATCACAGCAGGCCTCGCGCGTCCGGTGGTCAGGCCTGCTTCCGCTCGCGACGCGGGACGTGGAGCGACACGACGCCGGCGTCGCGGTTGATGCGACGGACCCGCGCCCGCCAGATGAGCGCGAATGCGACGACGAGCACGACCATGGCCGGCACCACGAGCGCCTTGAGCACCGGCATGCTCGGGAACAGCAGCCCCCAGAGCACGGTGTTGCCGTCCCACAGACCGTGCATGACCGCGACGAGCAGGTAGGTCAGGAGCACGCCCACGGTGATCCGGAACCGACCGTTGCGTGCAGCCGCGAACAGCGCCGCGGCGAACAGTGCCGTCCACAGTGGGTGTCCGACCGGGTCGAAGACGGTCCGGGCGAATGCGGCCCCGGCCGCTTGGAACGCCGGGTGCGAGAGGATCGTCTCGAGTGGTGGCGAACCGGCGGCGAGCTTCTGGGAGGCCTCGACCCCGTTCGCCCACCCTTGCCCGATGTACCAGAGGTTCTCGAGGACGGCGAAGCCGATCCCGACAGCGCCGCCGACGAAGAGCCCGCCCCGGGCGGTCTTCACCGGCAGCCGCCACGCCACGATCACGACGGCGATGATCTTCGCGAGTTCCTCGGCGACCCCGGCGAAGAACAGCCCGATGTCGTGCGGGTTCTCGCCGGCATCGGTCGCGGCGACGCCGATGAGGGAGTCGAAGGTGCTGCCGAGCGTGATGGCGATGAAACCTCCGACCAGCACCGCCCAGAGGAGCGTCGCCGTCGTGACGCCGTCGCCCGACTGGAGACGTCGGGCCATGATGAGCAGCAGGGTGGACGCGGCGAGACCTGAGCCGAGCAGGATCCACGCGGGGATCACCGCCGGGTTGCCGAGGAGCACGTGCGGCACCAGCAGCAGGAACAGCCAGAGCGCCAGGCCACCGAAGAAGAACCAGGCGGGGGCGTGTGCGTGACGCCAGAGGGGCACGGCGGTGTCGCTGGTCTCAGGCGTCGTGCTCGGGGCTGCGTGTGACATCGGATCCTCTCAGGGCACGCCGATCGGGCCCACCGCGAGGATCACGCTAGTGCGCGGCATCCGTCGCGCACCAGGGGTTTCCTCCCCCACTCGGGGGTCACTGCCAGCGCGGTGCTGTCGCGCGAGCGCGGGGCACACGCGTGAGCGCGCCCCTCCAGAGGGGCGCGCTCACGTCGGTGGGTCGCGCTCGGGTCAGCGCACCGCGCTGGCCGCAAGCAGCCGGGCTAGGCCGGGACCACCGCGCGCTCGACCGTGAGGCCGTCGCCGTCGCTCGCGAGCCCGACGTGGACGGTGTCGCCGTCGCGGATCGAGCCGTCGAGGATCGCCCGCGCGAGGCGGTCGTCGATCTCCCGCTGCATGAGTCGACGCAGCGGACGCGCACCGTACATGGGGTCGTATCCGCGCTCCGCGAGCCAGGCACGGGCGTCGGGCGTGACGGCGAGGTGGAGCCGACGCTCGCCCAGTCGACGCTGCAGGCGGTCGATGTACAGCTCGACGATCTGGCCGAGCTCCGCTTCGCTGAGCGGCTGGAACACGACGATGTCGTCGAGACGGTTGATGAACTCCGGCTTGAAGGCCTGGCGCACGAGCTGCTGGACCGCCTCCTCCTTCTGCTCGAGGGAGAGTGAGGCGTCCATCAGGTACTGCGAGCCGAGGTTGGAGGTCAGCACGAGGATGACGTTCCGGAAGTCGACCGTGCGCCCCTGTCCGTCGGTCAGCCGACCGTCGTCGAGCACCTGCAGGAGGATGTCGAACACCTCGGGGTGCGCCTTCTCGACCTCGTCGAGCAGCACGACGGAGTACGGGCGTCGACGAACGGCCTCGGTGAGCTGCCCGCCCTGCTCGTAGCCGACGTACCCCGGAGGTGCACCGACGAGCCGTGAGACCGAGTGCTTCTCGCCGTACTCGGACATGTCGATGCGGACCATGGCCTTCTCGTCGTCGAAGAGGAACTCGGCGAGCGCCTTCGCCAGCTCGGTCTTGCCGACGCCGGTGGGGCCGAGGAACATGAACGAGCCGGTCGGGCGGTCGGGGTCGGAGATGCCGGCCCGGGTGCGCCGGACGGCGTCGGACACGGCGGCGACCGCACGGTGCTGCCCGATGAGTCGGCGGGACAGCTCCTGCTCGAGGTGCAGCAGCTTCTCCGTCTCACCCTGCAACAGGCGACCGACGGGGATGCCGGTCCACGCGGCGATGACGGCGGCGATGTCCTCGGCGGTCACCTGGTCGTTGACCATCCGGGGCTCGCCGTCGGTGTCCTGCTCGGCCGACTCCGCGAGCGCGAGTTCGCGTTCGAGCTGCGGGATGTCGGCGTAGAGCAGCTTGGACGCCTGTTCGAGCTTGCCCTCGCGCTGGGCGCGTTCGGCCTTGCTCCGGGCGGCGTCGAGCTGCTTCTTGAGGTCGCCGACCCGGTTGAGACTCGCACGCTCGCGCTCCCAGCGCGCCTGCAGCTCGCCGAGCGCGGCCTGGCGGGTCGCGAGGTCCTCCCGGAGGCGGGCGAGGCGCTCCTTGGAGGCGTCGTCCTTCTCCTTCTTGAGGGCGAGCTCCTCGAGCTTCAGGCGGTCGACGCTGCGTCGAAGCTCGTCGATCTCGACGGGCGCCGAGTCGATCTCCATGCGCAGTCGGCTGGCAGCCTCGTCGATGAGGTCGATCGCCTTGTCGGGCAGCTGCCGCGACGTGATGTAGCGGTTGGACAGGGCTGCTGCGGCGACGAGCGCGTTGTCGGCGATGGCCACCTTGTGGTGCGCCTCGTACCGCTCCTTGAGGCCACGGAGGATGGCGACCGTGTCCTCGACGCTCGGCTCACCCACGAACACCTGCTGGAAGCGACGCTCCATGGCGGCGTCCTTCTCGATGAACTCGCGGTACTCGTCGAGCGTGGTCGCGCCGATGAGCCGGAGCTCACCGCGGGCGAGCATGGGCTTCAGCATGTTGGCCGCGGCGACGGACCCCTCGCCGCCACCGGCGCCCATGAGGACGTGGAGCTCGTCGATGAAGGTGATGATCTGTCCATCGGACTCGTCGATCTCCTTGAGCACCGCCTTGAGGCGCTCCTCGAACTGCCCGCGGTACATGGCACCCGCCACGAGCGCGGAGAGGTCGAGGGAGATGAGCTGCTTGCCCTTGAGGCTCTCGGCGACGTCGCCCGCGACGATGCGCTGGGCGAGGCCTTCGACGACGGCGGTCTTGCCGACGCCGGGCTCGCCGATGAGGACGGGGTTGTTCTTGGTGCGTCGCGTGAGCACCTGGCTCACGCGGCGGATCTCGGCGTCGCGGCCGATGACCGGATCGAGCTTGCCGGAGGCGGCGATCTCGGTCAGGTTGACGCCGTACTGCTCGAGCGCGCTGCGCTGATCCTCTTGCTGAGGCGTCTGGCCTGCTGGCATGGGTACGGTCTCCTGTTCAAAACTTGAGTGGATATGACTCAAGTTTACCACCGCCACTCTCTGCCGACAAGATGCGATCGGCAGGTGATCTCCAACGCATCGAAGGGTAGGCTTACCTATCGATGCCTCGCCTCAGTGAACAGACCCCCGACTCGATCTTCATCCTCCTCGCAGCCGTCGTCCGGCGCATCGAGCAGGTGAGCCCGAGCTATCGGCGATTCACGTTCACCGGTCCCGAGGTCCAGCACATCGCGGACAACCGTCACGACCAGCGCATCAAGCTGCTCTTCCCGCTGCCCGACACCGGTTTCGACGAGCTGCCGATGCACGACGATTGGTACCAGGCCTGGCGACTGCTGCCCAACGACAAACGTCACCCGATGCGCACGTACACGATCCGCGAGGTCCGGCCCGAGCTCGCCGAGTTCGACGTCGACATCGCGCTGCACGGCCGCGTCGGCCCCGCGTCCACCTGGGCGATGGACGCGAAGGTCGGCGACGAGCTCGTCGTCAACGTCCCGAACGCCCGGTCGGCCGTCCCGGCCGGCGGCATCGACTGGCACGCGCCGGCCACCGTCGACCAGGTGCTCCTCGCCGGCGACGAGACGGCCCTGCCCGGGATCGCCGGGATCCTCGAGCGCCTGCCGAGCACCGCGCGCGGGATCGCCGTCGTCGAGCTGCCGCACGAGGACGACATCGCCGCCCTGTCCACGAAGCCCGACGGGGTCGAGGTCGTCGTCCTCCCCCGCGGCGACCAGCCCGTGGGCACCCTGCTCATTCCCGAGGTCGAGCGCATCGCGAGCCGCCTCGCGCCGAGCGTCGACACCGCCACGATCGCCACGCAGCCGGCACTCGAGGACGTCGACGTCGACACCGAGCTGCTCTGGGAAGCGCCGGTCAACGCCGCCGGAGGCCCCGTCCTCGAGAGCGCACCGCTCTACGCATGGCTCGCCGGAGAGGCGTCGGCCATCAAGACGCTCCGCCGACACCTCGTCTCCGGGTGCGGCGTCGACCGCAAGTCGGTCGCGTTCATGGGCTACTGGCGACACGGCAAGGCCGAAGACAACCGATGAGCCGGTGAGCGCCGACCTCGACAGCCTGCGGCTCCCGACCGCGGCCGCCCGCGCACGAGAGGCGTCGACCGGCATCGCCCGATCGACCGCCTCGCGGTGGCTCCTGCTCGTCGCCGCGCTCGTCGTGCTCGCCGCCATCGCCGCGGGCAGCCTCTTCATCGGCTCGGGGACGATCAGTGCCGCCGAGGTCTGGCGGGCGCTGTCACAGGGCGGCGACGACACCAACGCGATCCTCGTCACCGGGTTCCGGGTGCCGCGCATGCTCCTGGCCATCGGCGTCGGTGCGGCGCTCGGCCTCGCCGGAGCGATGATGCAGGCCGTCACGCGGAACCCGCTCGCCGACCCCGGCATCCTCGGCGTCAACGCCGGGGCGTACATCGCGGTCGTGCTCGCCGTCGCCATCGCCGGCACCGCCGACCTGAGCTCCTACGTGTGGTGGTCCTTCGCCGGCGCTGGCCTTGCTTCCGTCATCGTGTACGTGATCGGCTCCCGGGGCCGTGCCGGGGCGACCCCGGTCCGCCTCGTGCTCGCCGGCGTCGCGCTCTCCGCCGCGCTCCAGGGGGTGACCTTCGCCATCACGATCCGCAACCCCGACATCTTCGACAAGATCCGCTTCTGGCAGGCCGGCTCGCTGCAGAACCGCCAGATGGACGTGTTCCTCGGGGTGCTGCCGTTCCTCATCGTCGGGGTCGTCCTCGCCCTCGTCGTCTCCCGGTCGCTCAACGCCGTCGCCCTCGGAGACGATCTCGCGACCTCGCTCGGCACGAAGGTGCTCCGGACGCGGGTGCTCTCGGTCGTCGCGATCACCCTGTTGTGCGGTTCGGCCACCGCGGCGGCCGGACCGATCGCCTTCCTCGGACTCATGTCACCCTACCTCGCCCGCGCCATCGTCGGACCGGACCAGCGCTGGGTGCTCCCGTTCACGATGGTGTTCGCGCCGATCATCTTCCTGCTGTCCGACCTCGTCGGGCGGGTGGCCGTCCCCGGCGAGATGCCGGTCGGGATCGTCACAGCGTTCGTGGGTGCCCCGCTCCTCATCGTGCTCATCCGCCGTTCGAAGGCGCAGGGGCTGTGACCGCGGTCGCCGAACCGGGTCGGCGCACCGCGCGGATCGGTCGGGTCAGCTGGGTGATCCACCGGCGTGAGCTGATCGTCGTCGGCGCCCTGGTCGCCGTCATCGTGGGGGTCAGCGCCTTCGCGCTCACCCAGGGCGAGTACCGCATCCCGCTCGACAAACTGCTCGCCGC
This sequence comes from Plantibacter sp. CFBP 13570, assembly GCF_014841395.1. Taxonomy (NCBI): domain Bacteria; kingdom Bacillati; phylum Actinomycetota; class Actinomycetes; order Micrococcales; family Microbacteriaceae; genus Plantibacter; species Plantibacter sp. CFBP 13570. The sequence continues at coordinate 28,511 of NZ_JACYTW010000016.1, forward strand.
GGTCACCGGTTCCGGCTCGGAGAGCGTCCTGCGCATCGTCTTGGAGTGGCGTCTACCGCGAGTGGTGATCGCCGTGGTCGGCGGGATCGCGCTCGGGCTCTCCGGCGCGATCTTCCAGTCCATCACCCGGAACCCACTCGGCAGTCCCGACATCATCGGGTTCAACTCCGGTGCGTTCACCGGCGCGCTCATCGTCACCCTCGTCGTCGGCGGGAACTATGCGGCGATGGTCTCCGGGGCGTTGATCGGCGGGCTCGCGACGGCCCTCGTCGTCTACCTCCTCGCGTGGTCTCGGGGCGTCCAAGGGTTCCGCCTCATCGTGATCGGCATCGCGATCAGCGCCGTCCTCAACGCGTTCAACGACTACCTGCAACTGCGGGCGGACCTCAATGCCGCCATCGCCGCTGCCAGCTGGGGGATGGGTTCGCTCGCCGACCTCGGGTGGCAGGACGTCGTGCCCGTGACGATCGCGGTCGCGGTCCTCGTCCCCCTCCTCGCGCTCATGTCCCGCCGACTCGGCATGCTGGAGTTCGGCGACGACATCGCGAGCGCCCTCGGCATCCCGGTCGAGCGCACGCGGCTGCTGCTGCTCGTGATCGGCGTCGCCCTCACCGCGACCGTCACCGCGGTCGCCGGCCCGATCGTCTTCGTCGCCCTCGCCGCACCCCAACTCGCCCGTCGGCTGACGAAGTCCGCCGGCATCACCCTCGTCCCCTCGGCCGCCATGGGTGCGGCGTTGCTCCTCGTGAGCGACGTCGTGGCCCAGCGGATCATCGCCCCGGCCGCCCTGCCGGTCGGTGCGGTGACCGTGACCCTCGGTGGCATCTACCTCATCGCCCTGCTCATCACGCAGGCGGGAAAGCGCTGACATGAAGACCGACACCCCCACCACGAGACTCGCCGGAACCGGCCTCCGCGTCGGCTACGACCAGCGGACGATCATCCACGAGCTGGACATCGCGATCCCCGACGACTCGTTCACGGTCATCGTCGGCCCGAACGCCTGCGGCAAGTCGACGCTCCTGCGTGCCCTCGCCCGGCTGCTGAAGCCGACCCAGGGACACGTCGTGCTCGACGGTCAGGAGATCACGCGCTACCCGTCGAAGGAGGTCGCGAAGCGCATCGGGCTGCTGCCGCAGACGTCGATCGCGCCCGACGGCATCTCGGTGATCGACCTCGTGTCGCGTGGCCGATACCCGCACCAGTCGATCCTCCGACGCTGGTCGGCGGCCGATGAGGCGGCGGTGCTCGCGGCGATGGAGGCGACGAACGTCACCGAGCTGTCCGGTCGCCTCGTCGACGAACTGTCCGGCGGCCAGCGCCAGCGCGTGTGGGTGGCGATGGCCCTCGCTCAGGAGACGCCGTTGCTGCTGCTCGACGAGCCGACGACCTTCCTCGACATCACGCATCAGGTGGAGCTGCTCGACCTCTTCACCCGGCTGAACCAGGAGGGTGGCCGCACCCTCGTCGCGGTCCTGCACGACCTCAACCAGGCGGCGCGGTACGCGACGCACCTGATCGCGATGCGCGACGGTCACGTGGTCGCGCAGGGTGCGCCGGCGGACATCGTGACGGCCGAGCTCGTCGAGGAGGTCTTCGGGCTCCGCTGCCGGATCATCGACGACCCCGAGTCGCACACGCCGTTGGTCATCCCACTGATGGGCGCGCACTGACCCGTGGTGCTGGCCGGTGTCAGCGCGGTGCGCTGCCGTGGGCGCGCCCCGCTGACGTGAGCGCGGGTCTCCGGAGGGGTGCGCTCACGCCGGTGGGGCGCGCTCACCAGGTGGACGCGTCCCGGTGTCAGCAGCCGATGGCTGGTTTGCCGGGTCGGCAGGGTTTGTCGACGCCGACGGTCGAGTTGCGGACGATCTGGACCGTGTGGGGTTCTTCGGTCGGGATCGAGAGGGTTCCGACGACGGGAAGCCACCCGCTGTCGCCGATGCGGTATTCGGCGGCGTACTCGACCTCGGCGGTGATGGTCTTGGTCCCGACCGTCGTGTAGCGGTGGCTGGTCGGGGTCTTGGAGAACTCCGCGAGTCCGAGGGCAGCCCATGAGGATCCGCCGGTCCGGGTGGTGGTCGTGTCGCCGTCGCCGTAGTCGAAGGTGAATCCGACGGGGATGAAGTTCACCTCCGCGACCTGGCCGAGGAGGGTGCCGGTGCGGGTGTGTCCGGAAGCAGCTGCGATGACGTTGGTGTGGAGCCCGCGGACGCCCCAGGCGGCGGGTTCGGTGGTGACGGTGGGTGCGGCGGGGGCGAAGCTGGCGACGTCGCGGATCGTGACGGGGGCCGACGGTGCTGCTCCGAGGTCGGTGCCGAGATCGCCGGGAGTGAAGGTGTAGCACTCGTCCGGCCGCATGAGGCTGCAGACCGTCCGCTCACCGTTGGGCCCGTCGGTCACCCCGGGAGGAAGCTCGGCCGAGCCGCCTCCTTCGTCGTCGCCTCCGCCCGTTCCGCCGCCGGAACCAACGCCAGTGCCCGGGCGTTCGACGCTGCCACCGATGTCGACCGAACCGTTACCGATGCAAGCGCCGATGGAGTGGTCCAAGTCCGAGCACTGCGCAGCTACCGCCGCAGTCCCAGGGCCGAGTGCGAGGATGAGACCAAGGACCAGCGCCCAGGCGGTAGGCACCGTCGGACGGTGAGATTCGTTCAGTCGCATTGGTCCTTCTCCTTCTCCTTGGAATTCACGAAGAGCGATCGATCTGCTTCTCGGTACGCGATGTCGACTGACCAGAGCGACTGGGTCGCACGATCGGCTGAAACAACAGACGCCCCGGCGCTATCGAGTACCTGGACACTCGAGATATCGACACAGACGTCTGCACGAGCGACGATCTGGAGGGAGTCCGGGTGGGGCAGCCAGAGGTCGAGGACGACGGATTGGATCGACGGCGTACCGGTGACGGCGTACCCCAGCTCTGCCGATCGGCGATACCCGTCGATCTCCACCTGAGCGACGTCGTCTGATGCCAGCGTCGAGATCCGTTCCGGGTTCGCTCCGCCTTCGGCAAGGATCTGGAACGAGAGCTCCTGGAAACGCTGATACGTATCGGTCACGGCCGCCAGCGCCTGTTCCTCGTTCTCGAAGACCGGCGGCGAACTCTTCGGAGGCGGCGCGGGTTCAGGTCCCGTGCACGCGGTGAGGGCGAGCAGTCCCGCCGTGAGAACGATCGTAGAGACAGAGCGAGAGCGCGAGGTCCGTGGCATCCCTCGACGCTAAGCGCGCCCAGACTCCCGCCCGGGGTTATCCACAGAGCAGATATGCCTACACCGACATATGCCGCACAACTGGCCCGCGTGCCAGCGCGATGCGCTGACGCGAGCGCACCTCAGGGGACGTGAGCGCGGGTCTCCGGAGGGGTGCGCTCACGTCAGTGACCCGCGCTCACGTCAGCGCACCGCGCTGGCCGAAGCACAAGCGTTACCGGGACGTGACTTGGGAAGCTTAGGCTTACCTCATACCCCACGTCTTCAACGGAAAGCAGAACATGCGCCGCATGACCCGCACCCTCACCGCCGTCGCCGCCCTCGCGGTCGCAGGCCTCGCCCTCGCCGGCTGCACCGCCGGGTCCTCCACCGACGACGCCTCCACCGGCACGCTCGGCACCGTCGACACGATGTTCGGCGAGGTGACCGTCCCGGAGCCCGCCGGCGACCTCACCGTCGTCGCCCTCGGCTGGTCCGACGCGGAGATGGCGCTCTCCCTCGGCGTCGTGCCCGTCGGTGTCTACGACTGGCAGTCCTTCGGCGCCGACAACAAGGCCGTCGGCCCATGGGCCACCGACCTGTTCGGCGACGTCACCCCCGAGATCATCGAGGACAGCGGCGACACGGTCAACTACGAGCAGATCCAGGCGCTCGAACCCGACCTCATCCTCAACACCCGGTCCGCCGGCGACGAGAAGCAGTACGAGCGGCTCTCGGAGATCGCCCCGACCGTCTTCGCACCCAAGGGGACCGCCGCGTTCGCGACCCCGTGGGACGTCCAGCTCGAGCAGGTCGCCGCCGCGCTCGGCAAGACCCAGGAGGGCGACGCACTCGTCTCCGCCACGAAGCAGTCGATCAACGAGGCCGCCGACCTCCACCAGGAGTTCGCCGGGCTCACCACCGTCGCCGCGACGAAGTTCGGCGACGCCTACGGCGCTTACCTCGAGGGCGACGGTCGCTTCGACATCCTCGCCGACCTCGGCTTCCAGCAGAACCCGGCCGTCCTCGACCTCGAGGCCTCCGGTTTCTACGCGGCGGTCTCCGCCGAGCAGGTGTCCGCGTTCGACGCCGACGTCGCCGTCCTCCTCCCGATCGGGTTCAGCGCAGCGGACACCACCGCCGACCCGCTGCTCGCGAGCCTCCCCGTGGTGCAGGACGGTCGCGCGATCGTCCTCGACCCCGCCGACGAGCTCACGCAGGCCTACAGCGCGGCGTCCGTGCTCAGCATCCCCGTCGTTCTCGAGCAGCTCGTCCCGAAGCTCGCCGAGGCCGCCGCCAAGGTCGCGAAGTAGGGTCCAGCCCACCAGCACCACAGCAGGAGATCCGCGCGAGAGCCGGACGGAATCGCGTCTTCCGTCCGGCTCTCGCGCTGTTCTCCGGCTCTCACGCTGAGCGCCCCGACGCTCAGGCCGGCCGGGACAGCTTCCGCAACCGCGCGAACCCCAACGCCGCGACGATCACGAGCACCCCCACCAGCAGCACGACGGCCGCACCCGGCGCCACCGGCGCCAGCGCGGTCAACCCACCACCGACGAGGAGCGCCAGCAGGATGGCGTCCGACTGCCAGAGCAGGACGTTCAGCGAGGATGCGTCGCCGAACGGCGTCGGGACGGGCATGAGCAGCAGGATCGGCAGTGGTCCCTTCGCGGCGTCGAACGTCCGGAGCACGACGATCCACACCGCGAGCAGCGGCCACCACCCGAGCGGCTGGAGGAGCTCCATCCCGCCCGGTGCCGCGGAGGCGAGCACCCCGAGCAAGGCACCGATCCCTCCGATCACGACCGCGGCCAGCAGCGGGGCGACGGCTCCGGCGAGCACGAGCGAGCGGGGGCTCCGACCGTAGAGCGTGGGCGTCCCCGCGCTCTCGACCCCGTGCCGAACGGCGTCGCACCAGACACCCACCGCGAGGTAGGCGAGGAACGCCGCGGGGACGGCGAGCATCCACCGCACACCGTCCGGGAGCCCGAAGGACAGACCGACCGCCGCACCGGACGCCGCAAGGATGAGCGAACCGAGGGCGACCCGCGCTGGCGTCCGCCGTGCTCCGACGATCGACCGCCGGAGGACGACGAGCCAGAACGGCCCGGTCATCCGCAGCGGGACACGGCGACCGCTCGTCGGGGAGGCTCGCAGCCCGCCGACGGCACCCGAGGCATCGCCGCTTTGCAGCATCATCCCGACCCGCTGCCAGCGCAGCGCTTGGTCGAGGAGGGGTCCGCTCCGCAGCCCGTCCAGCGCCCTCGGGACGAGCAGGAGGGAGACAGCCCCGAGCACGACGAGCGCGACAGCCGGCCACCACGACACCGGCACCCCCACCGACGCGAACCAGCCACCGCCGCCACCCCAGGTGAAGAGCCCCGCCCAGTCCCCCGTCGCGAGCGCGCTGCCGAGCACCATGGCCTCGATGCCGCCAGCCACCGGCGACCAGAGGAGCCCCAGCCAGCCCCACGGCGAAACGAGCAGCATGCCGGGGACGAGGAGACCGAGCACTCCGCCCACACCGGCGACGATGACCACGGCGGCGACCGTCCGTCGCGAACCGTGTTGACCGAGCAGCCACGCCACCGCGAGGAGCAGCGAGAAGCCCACGGCACCGATCACGAACGCCACCACGGCGGCGGGCACGGTCGGTCCGGTCATGCCGATCACCGAGGCCGTGTCGGCGGCCACTCCGGCCGAGACGATCGCCCGCTCCTCCGGCACCAGGAGTCGCGACAAGCCGACCACCCCGGCCACGAGGACCGAGAGCCCCGCGAGTGCGAGCGCGGAGGCGACGAAGGGACGACGCAGCGTGAGTCGACGCGGCAGTGGCGAATCGGCGAGGAACTGCACCGCCGCGGGCCTCGGCACGACCGGTCCCCTCGTCCGACCACCGAGCACGACGACGATCGTCGCGATCGCCGAGAGCAGCGCGACCGCCCCGGGCCGGACGGCCGCCACGACGCCCGCGGCATCCGGCTCGATCAGTCCGAGGACCGCGAACCGCACGAGCGGAGCGCCCACGATGAGTGCGACGAGCAGCGCGGCGTAGACGACGAACGCGACGTCGGTGACCCGCGGACGCCCGTCGCGCGCGGCGAGCACCGCCCGGCCGGCGCGGAGGACCCGACGGTCGTCGCGCGAGATGTGCCCGGAGTCGGTGCTCACGGGGCTTCGACCGTGATCGCCTCGTCCGCGACCCGTTCGACGAGTCCGGCGTCGTGGCTCGCGAAGACGATGGCCGCACCGCGCTCCTTCGCGAGCAGGATGCGGTCGGCGACGAGACCACGTCGTTCGGCGTCCAGGCGCTGCTCCGGTTCGTCGAGCACGAGCACGTCGAAGGGCCGGACGAGCGCCGTCGCCAGGGCGAAGAGCTGCGACTGACCCGAGGACAGCTCGGTGGCGAAGCGGCGCGCGAGCGTGTGGATGCGCAGGGCCGCGAGCAGCTCGTCGGCGGCGTCGTCCGCCGCCTGGCCGGTCACTCCCCAGGTCGTCGAGATGTAGCGCAGGTGTTCGCGCAGCGTCAGGTCCGGCGCGTAGGCCGGGGTGCCGATGAGGGCTGAGACGGAGCGACGCACCGTGCGGTCGCGGTCGTCGATGGTCCGGCCGCCGATCGTCGCCGTCCCGCTCGACGGACGCAGCCGTCCGCTGAGGATCCGCAACAGGGTCGTCTTGCCCGATCCGTTCCGGCCCCGGACGGCGAGCGCCATCCCCGGCTCGACCCGGATGTCCGTGGGCGCCAGCAGGGTCTCCCCGTCGATCACCGCTCCGACGCCATCCGCCTCGATCAGCGGCTGCATCGCGGCAACCGACTCCCACTCGTGTCCCGACATCGTCCCATCCTCGCAGGCGTCCGCCGAGGTGTCCTCCACCTCGCGGCGGATCGCGCGGTCGGGCGTCGGGGCTCAGCACGTCGGTCGAGGGTGCAGAATGCAGAGCATGGGAATCGTCACCGGGCGTCGGAACGCGCGTCCGCCGAAGCAGCGCCGCGCAGGCGGACCACCCGAGGGCGACGCCCACGACGAGGTCGTGCGGGAGATCCGCGCCGGACGCCTCGACGCCGACGCAGGCGCCGAACGACTGATCGAGCGGCTGACCGACGCGGAGCTCCTGGGGCTGCTCGACGGCGACTCCCCGCGCCGACTCCTCCCGCTGATCCCCGTGCTGCTCCACCGGCGTCCGTTCGTGGCCGGAGCCGTCCCACGGCTCGGGATCCCGGGGATCCGGTTCAGTGACGGCGCCCGCGGTGTCGTCATCGGCGAGTCGACCGCGTTCCCCGTGACGATGGCGCGGGCGGCCACCTGGGACCCGGTGCTCGAGGAGCAGGTGGGTGAGGCGATCGGTGCGGAGACGCGGATCCGCGGGGCGAACTACTCGGCGTCCGTCTGCGTCAATCTGCTCCGTCATCCCGCGTGGGGCCGCGCACAGGAGTGCTATGGCGAGGATCCGGTGCTGACGGGCCGGATGGGGTCGGCCATGACCCGCGGCGTCCGCGTCCACACGATGGCGTGCGTGAAGCACTTCGCGCTCAACTCCATGGAGGACGAGCGGTTCGAGGTCGACGTCTCGGTGGACGACCACGCACTGCACGAGGTCTACCTGCCGCACTTCAAAGCCGTGATCGACGCCGGCGCGGACTCCGTCATGAGCGCCTACAACCGGGTGCGGGGCGAGTACATGGACGTCAACCGTCCGCTGCTCACCGAGGTGCTGCGGGAGGAGTGGGGCTTCACGGGCTTCGTGACGAGCGACTGGGTCTTCGGGACCCATGACGCGGTCGGCAGCCTGGAAGCCGGGATGGACGTGGAGATGCCGCTCCGCCTGCGACGGGCACACGAGTTGCCCGCCGCCCTGCGGGCAGGCACCCTCCACCACGCCACCGTCCTGCGCTCGGCCCGGCGCATCCTGCGGACGACCCTCCTGCACGCCGCGACCCGCACCGAACCGCAACCCTCGGCGGACGTCGTCGCCGGCTCGGCCCACCGCGCGCTCGCCCGACACGTCGCCGAGGAGTCGATCGTGCTCCTCGCCAACCGCCCGGTCGACGACGGCGTACCGCTCCTGCCCCTGTCGGCGACGACCCGTCGGATCGCGGTGGTCGGCCGTCTCGCGGACCGGGCGAACCTCGGCGACCACGGCTCGTCGCGCGTCCGTCCGCCGACCACCGTCTCGCCGCTGCAAGGGCTCCGTGAGGCACTCCCCGACACGCAGATCACGACCACCCCGGCCGGGAACGTGCGGGCCGCGGTCGCTGCGGCGGTGGCAGCCGACACGGCCATCGTCGTCGTCGGCTTCGATCAGCACGACGAGGGCGAGTCGGTCGTCACCGGCGGCGTCGACGTCGGCGTCCTCGGGGCGGCCCTGGACTCGGGTCGACTCCGTAGCGCCATCACGGGCGTCGCGCACCTGGCGTCGCGGTTCGTGCGCGGCGGCGATCGCACTTCGCTCCATCTCCGGCCGTCGGACGAACGCCTCATCCTGGCCGTCGCCGCAGCCAACCCGCGAACGGTCGTCGTGCTCATCGGCGGGAGCGCGATCCTGACCGAGGCCTGGCGCGACCGGGTCCCGGCGCTCGTCCTCGCCTGGTACGGCGGGATGGAGGGTGGTCGAGCGCTCGCCGACGTCCTGACCGGTGTGATCGAGCCCGGCGGGCGACTGCCGTTCGTGATCCCGACCGATCCCGCACACCTGCCGCCCTTCGACCGCGAGGCGAAGGCCGTCGTGTACGACGACCGCTGGGGACAGCGGCGGTTGGACGAGGAGGGTCACACGCCGGCTTTCCCGTTCGGCTTCGGCCTCGGGTACACGACGATCGACCACCGCCTGCTCGGGCACCGGTTCGACGACACCGGTGGGACCGCCGAGGTCTTTGTGACGAACACCGGTCACCGCGAGGGGTCGACCGTCGTCCAGCTCTACGCCGCCGACACCGCACTCGAGCGACCGGTCGCCCAGCTCCTCGGGTTCCGGAAGGTGACCCTGCAGGCGGGCGAGGAACGCGTCGTCCGGGTCGTCCTCGATCCGACACCGACGCTCGAACGCGACCCGGTCACCCGCCACTGGTCACCCCGCACCGGCGACTGGGCACTGCAGGCCGCCCAGCACAGCCCGTCGACCTGGGCGGACGCGACCCCGCTGCGGAACGGTGACAGCGACCTCGACGACGACCCCGCCCGACTGCCGGACACAGCCGGCTGACCCGACCCGATCAGCTCGGGCCGGCCGACTCGAGGTCGGCGAGACCCTCGACCCGCACGGCGAGCTCCTCATCCCGTCCGAGGACGGCGCGGAGGAGGCGCTGCGAGTCACGCCGGACGGAGAGCACCGCGTCGTCGCGTCGCAGCACGAGGGTGCCGTCCGGCCCGGTGTAGCGCTGCTGCAGGTCGTCCAGCTCACCGGCCCGGAGCAGCGCGACCGTGCTGGACGCCGCCGGGTCGACGAGACGCACGAGGGCCGACTCGCCCTCGAGCTCGCTCGCGACCACCCGCCGGGCGCTCGCGTCGAAGATCGTCTTCTGCGCCGCCCGGGTCACGACGAACGGTCGTGCCGGACCGTCGAGCAGCCGGTCGACGACGTCGCGGGCCGCGTCGGGGCGACCGACCCGTCGGGCCGCGGCCTGCATCCGCGCCAGACGACCCGGCTCGCCGAGGATTCCGTCGATCTTCCACCCGATCGTCGTCGCGGTGTTGCACCGGACGGCGGCACCCTGCTCCATGAGGTAGTCGCCGTTGCGGACCTCCTGCCCGGGGATGGGGTTCACGAGGACCATCGGCAGACCGGCGGCCATGCACTCCGACGCCGACAGTCCTCCGGGCTTGCCGATGAACAGGTCGGCTCGGCGCAGGAGCCGCGGCATCTCGTCGGTGAAGCCGAGCACGGTGTAGCGGTCGTCGCCGGGCGCGATGAGGTCCTCGACGCTCCGCCGCAGTGCCTCGTTCCGCCCGCACACGATCGTCGCGGTGAACGGCGACCGCAGGTGCAGCGTCTGTCGGACGACCGCGAGCGCGTAGTCACCGCCGGACGCACCGGCCGAGATGAGCAACATGGGCGGTGCTGCCGGGTCGCGCTCGGCCGGGGTGCTCGGCTGGGCGGCGATGGGGATCCCCGAAGCCACGACGCGGTCGGGCGGGAGACCGAGGGCCGTCAGCTGGACCCGCCCCTCCTCCCGGGCGAGGAAGAGCGCGTGGAAGGCGCTCGTCAACCACAGCCCCTGGAAGTCGTAGTCCGTGGTGACGATCGCGGTCCTGGCGTCGACGGCGCCGCGGAGGATGAGGGAGGCCAGCAACTGGGCCGGGAGGAAATGGGTGCAGATGATCGCCGTGGGTCTGAAGCGTTTGATCGCGCTGACCACCGGCATCGCGTTCGCCCGCGTCCAGGGGTCGAGCGGGCCGCGACGACGGAACGGTGCGTCGCTGAGGTCGTAGCCCCACTCCACGAGCCAGGGCGTCTCCTCGACGAGCACGAAGTACCCCTTGCCGAGGACGTCGCGGTACAGGGAGGTGCTCGCCTGCAGGACGTCCAGCACCTCGACCTCGGTGACGTCGGGACGCCCGGCACACGCCTGTTCCACGGCGGCGGCGGCGCTGTTGTGTCCGGACCCGACCCCGGCCGACAGGATCAGGACGCGTTCGCCGCCATCCGGTCCGGGCTGCTGCTTCGATGTCCTGCGCATGAGCCGATGCTAGCGCGCGGCCTCCGGCGCCAGGGCTGCCTCGTACAGGCTGATGAGGCGGGTGGTCTGCGTCGACTGGCGCAGGGTGCGGGCGAGGCCCGGTGCGACGACGGGCGCGGTACCCGCCTCGATGTCGGCGACGGCGCGGCGGATCGCTTCGGCGAGCGCCTCGACCCCACCGTCCGTCGGCTGCCACATCGAGTCGGCCGGGAGCTCCGCCGCGATGTTCGGGTCGCTGATGATCGACGGTGTGCCGAGTGCGGCCGCCTCGAACACGGTCATGCCCTGCGTCTCGAACCCGATCGACGTCTGCACGAGGGCGTCGGCGTCGGCGATGGCGCGCAGCGAGTCGGGGTACGAGACACGACCGGCGAAGACGACGTGGTCGGCGAGGTCGTGTTGTGCGACGAACGCCTGGGCCTTCGCGAGCAGGAGTCCGGCCCCGTACAGGCGGAACACCGCGTCGACGTCCGCGAGCCGGACCGCCTCGAGGAACTCCATGAGCCGCTTCTCCTGGCTGAAGCGGCCGATCCACACGAACGACGGCAGCCGGTGCGGCACGTGGAGCGTGGTCGCGCGTTCGTCGAGGATCTCGTCGAGCACCGCGTCGTCGACGCCCGTCGACAGGACCTCGGCGTGGGCGGTCACGCCCTGCTCACGGAGGACCCGCGCGAAGTGGTGCGACGGCGCGATGACGACGGCCGCACGCTTGGCGAACTCCTGCAGGTAGGACCAGACGCCGGTCGGCAGGGTCGAGAGCCGCGGCCGGAGGACCCGGCGCTGCCACCACGACAGGGCTCCGACGACGAGGCCCGGAGCCGGCATGGTCTGCTCGATGCCGACGTCCATGCGGTTGTGCATCGTGTGGAGGGCCGGGATCCCGTGCCGTTCGGCGTAGCGGTAGGCCGTGAGCGCCTGCCAGAAGTCGGCCTGCACGTGGACGACGTCGACCGGGGGCAGCTCGGCCAGGCGTGCGTCGAGCCAGCGGTCGGTGAGGCGGCCTGGCACGGTCATCGAGTACTCGCGGTCGAGCGTGATGGGGATCGAAGGGGTGTCGAGATAGTGCGGGTCGTCGTCGTGCTCCTGGTGCATCCGCGGCGAGCACACCGTGACGGTGTGTCCCGCGGCCTCCAGGAAGCGCCGCTGCAGCCGGATCGAGACCTGGGCCCCGCCGGACGACTCGGGGTGCTGGTCGCTGAAGACGAGGATGTGCATGGTCACCAAGGCTACCCGTGGCACCCGGGTCGCAGGTGTCCGGCGCCGCGACTCAGGCTTCGTCGAGGACGGCGACGATCGACTCCTGCAGGTACCCGAGCCAGGCGTAGATCGCCATCATGAGCTGGGGATCCTGCTCGTCGTCCGAGCTCGTCGGAGACGGGTCGAACGGCTCCGCGTCGTCCTCCTCGATGCCGAGTCGAGCCGCGATGGTGAGCCGGGTGTCGTTGAGGAACCGCAGCCAGGTCCAGGCCGTCTCGCCCTCGAGGGTCACGGCTGCACCGTCCTCGTGCCCGGCTGGGACGTCCGTCGGCTGAGCCGCGTCGGACGCGTCGGCGGTGAGCGCCGCCAGGACGGTCCGCGCCGCGGTCACCTTGCCGCCGACGAGGTCGTCGGCGGTGAAGCGTCGGAACTCCGCGGCGGCCTCGGGGTCGTCGCGGTACCCCTCCGGCACCAGTCGCGCCATGGCGGGGTCGAGCTCCACAGCGGTCGCCAGCCCGGCGCGCGTCGCGTCCTCGAGCATGTCGACGAGCTGGCTCGCCAACTGTTCGAGGATCGAGGTCTCCTGCTCGTCGAGACGGAGCACGACGGGTCCGACGGGCGGACGGACGAAGGCGCTCATGCGTCGGCCTTCGCGAGCGAGGCCCAGAGCCCGTACCCGTGCATGGCCTCGACGTGGCGCTCCATCTCCTCGCGGTTGCCGGTCGCGACGACCGCACGGCCCTCGTGGTGCACGGCGAGCATGAGTCGCTCCGCCTCCTCGTGGGTGTAGCCGAAGTAGCTGCGGAACACGAGTGAGACGTAGGACATGAGGTTCACCGGGTCGTTCCACACGATGGTGACCCACGGTTGCATGGTGAGGGTCGCCTCGTCGACGATCGGCTGGTCGAGGATCTGCGCCATCCTCCAAGCCTCCCACGATGCGTGCCGCAGCGCCTCCCTGCCGGGGTCCGACTCAGGAAGCGGACGGTGCGCCGGCGCGCGGCTGGCGGAGCGGCAGGGTCACGGTGAAGGTGGAGCCGCGGCCCGGGCGGCTGGACACGGTGATCCAGCCATGATGCGCCTCGGTGATGGACTTCACGATCGACAGCCCGAGGCCGACGCCGGGCCGCGCGTCGTCGCGGACCTCCCTGGCCCGGAAGAAGCGGTCGAAGAGCTGCCGCTGGGCGTCCGGTGAGATGCCGATGCCGGTGTCCGCGACGTTCACGGTGCAGGTCTCACCGTCCACTGCGACGGTCACGACGACGCGCCCACCTCGCGGGGTGTACTTCACCGCGTTCGACAGCAGGTTGTCGAGGACCTGGCGGAGCCGTCCACCGTCGCCCTCTAGCTCCACGTGCGGCGGGACCTCGGCTCGGACGACGACACCGGCCTCCGACGCCTGCGGCAGGATCGCTCCCACGCTCTGCCGGGCGATGTCGGCGACGTCGGTGAGGGCGATCCGCACCCGCATCTCGGCGTCGCCCGCCGCGAGCAGGTCGCCGATGATCGCGTACAACTGCTCCGCGTTGCGCTGGATCGTCGAGACCTCGCGCTCGAGCCCGAGCTGCCGCAGGTCATGTCCCTCGGTGAGGAGGTCGAGGTAGCCGATGATCGACGTCAACGGGGTGCGGAGTTCGTGGGACACGTCGATCAGGAACGCTTCCCGCAGCGCCACCGCGTTCGCGAGGTCGGTCACGTCGTGACCGACGGTGATGGTGCCGACGAACGTGCCGTCGTCGGTGTGCACCTGTCGCGCGTTCCCGATGATGGCGCGCTGGTCGCCCGGCTCCCCCACCCAGTACAGATCGCCGCGGAAGCTCTCTCCGCGCAGCGCCCGGTTGATGACCTGCTCGTCGGGCCGCAGCCGGGTCTTCCGGTCCGGTCCGTAGACGTGGACGCCGGCGCGGGTCTTGGGGTCGAACCCCGCCAGTCGGGCCTGCTCGTACGTGGCCTCATTCCGGAGCGCCACCGTGCCGTCGGGCCGGAAGAAGGCGACGGCGGCGTCGACGGATTCCGAAACCGTCGTCGCGACGGCCGCCGCTTCCGTCGCCGCGGCGAGCGCGATGCGCGCCCGTCCCTCGTGGGCGCGGAGCTGGCGCGCGGCCAGGTGCACGGTGACGGTCATGATGAGGACCAGGGCCGGCAGGATGCAGATCGCACCCCACCCGCCAGGCGTCGTCGGCCACGCTCCGGCGCGCGCGACCGGCACCAGGGAGACGAAGATCGCTCCGAACACCGGTACGGGCAGTGCCGAGACCCCGAACCCACCCGCGAGCCAGAGCACCGGGATCACGATGAGGAGACCCGACGTCGGCAGGTTCGGCAGGGTGTCGCGGAAGAACCCGACGGCGAGGATGTCGATGGTCGGAACGAGCACGAGCAGGCCACGGAGCTTGCCTGACGGCGGCACGGCGAAGAGCAGGGACGTGGCCGCAGCGGTCAGGGAGAGCCCGATGAGGAAGTCCGGCTCCAGCAGGGTCCAGGTCGACGTCAGGCCGATGTACAGCCCGAGCATCACGATCGAGGCGATGAACGCGAACTGCGCTCCGGCGAAGAGATGGTTGGCCCGCGGCAGGGGTGCGGCTGCCGCGGCCGGGACGGAGATGCCGACGGTCGGTGGTGCGGGCCGTGGAGCGGCGGCAGGTCGAGCCGGGGCTGGCCGGGCCGGGCCCGGCTGAACGGGACCCGACTGCGTGGAGGCTGGCCGAGCGCCGCCACGATCACGGAATCGTGGGTCCTGGGGCTGACGCTGGGCCATGGCTGCTCTCCGGAGGGGACGAGCGATCACCGGGATCGGGTCGCTCACTCCCGAACCCTACCCGGTGCGCGGACCGCCTTCAGCAACTGTTGACAGCAGGCGGCTCAGGTCGGGAGGCGATCGGGCCGCTTCGGCGGGTACACCCAGGTGACCATCACCACCGAGATCATCATGAGGAGGAACCACGACACCAGCTTGGTGAGCGGGACGAGCTGCCAGCCGTCCTCCTGATTCGGGTACAGCCAGGCGCCCGTGATCGTCCCGATGTTCTCGGCGATCCAGATGAAGCAGGCCACGAGCAGGAACGCCACCAGCACGGGCATGCGGTGCGTCCGACGGAACACGCGGAAGTGCATCATCGTCCGCGCGAACACGATGAGGACGGCGGCGAGCAGCACCCATCGCAGATCGACGACGTAGTGCTGGCTGAAGAAGTTGACGTAGATGCCGGCGGCGATGATCGTCGTGAGCCACACCCGTGGATAGCGGTCGAACCGGAGGTCGAAGAGCCGGTACACACGGACCATGTACGACCCGACGGCCGCGTACATGAACCCGGTGTACAACGGCACGGCACCGAGGTGCAGGACCCCGCCGCCGTCGTACTCCCACGATCCGACCCCGGTCTTGAACAGTTCCATGCCCGTCCCGACGACGTGGAACAGGACGATCACCCAGAGCTCGCGGCCCGTCTCGAGCCTGGTGACGATCATGACCACCTGGATGACGATGGCAGCGACGACGAGCGCGTCGTTCCGGGCGAGCCAGACGTCGTCCGGGTACCAGAGGCGGGCGGCGACGATGACCGCGAGCATCGCTGCGCCGAAGATGCACGCCCACGCCTGTTTCGCCCCGAAGACGAGGAACTCGACGGCCTTCGCCCGCGCACCGCCATCGGGGGCGTCGCGCAGGAGCCGGTTGGCCCGGTCGTCGATCCAGCGCTCGACCGCGGTGAGATCGTGCTGATCTCGGCGGCGCGAGCCGCGAGGTGCTCCGTCTGCAGGGGTGCACGGCTCGGACATCGGGCCAGCATACGGGCACACTCGGCGCCGCACCTGAGACGTCGGGAGCACCCCGACGCGGGCTGCGGCGTGCGGCTCCTAGGGTGGATCCATGCAGCAGAACCGCACGATCCGGACCGTCGCCACGGCGCTGTTCGCCGTGGCCGCCGTCCTCGGTCTCTCAGGCTGCGGCGACGTGAACGCGGCTTCCGCCGCCGGACAGGACTTCGAGCAGCTCCTGGACGGTGTCCCGGAGGTGGCCGATGTCGACACGACCGGGAGCAACACCCTGCCGTGGAGCGGAACGGCATCGGCGTCGGTGCTCCTGGACGACGACGTCACCGACGATCGACTGAGCGCGATCGTAGACCGCATCGGCGGATTCCTGAACGAGCAGGCGAAGCGGAGCGGCGGAGCGACGTGGGAGGGCGTCGACCTCACCGTCCGCGGGTTCACCCTGTCCGTCCTCGACCGACGAGCCGACAACGCGACCCAGCTGGAGCTGCTCGCCTCGCTCGAGGACGAGGGCGTGCCGGGCGGCGAGCTGCAGCTCGCCTCCGCTGGAACCGACGGTGCGCGTGCGTCCTCGCTCACCCTCGTGGCGCGTCCGGGCGAGGACTTCCTCGATGCCTACGACCTGGCCAGGGCGACCGCCGACGCGACACCCGCCTACGCCGCAGCGGTCGTCAGCGGCCGCAGCGACGACGGTGTCGACCCGGCCGAACCCGACGAGGACGATGCCGACGATGCGGCCCCCGGCTTCCCCAACTGGGACGGGGACGCGCGGTTCTCCATCTCCTCAGGCGTCGACGACGATGCGACGGTCAGCGGCGACCCCGGCACGACCCGCGCCGCCTACCTTGCCGTCGCCGAGCAGTTCGAGGTCATCGGCGCCGCGCTGACCCCGGACACGATCGACCTCCGCATCGCGAGCGTGGAGGACGTGGCCGCCGCGACCGCGGTGGCGACGGGTGCGGTTCCGGCGGATGTCGCAGTGGAGATCCAGGGCGGCATCGTCACCTGGGATGACGGCGTCCAGTCGGCGGACATGCTGCCGGTCGTCCAGGCTCTCGGCGCGGTGCCCGGCGTGACCGCGATCGCGGCGTCGAGTGACAGCGTCAGGCTCACCGTCGCGGACCCGGGCGCCGGGCGCACCGCCCTCGACGTCCTCGACGCCCTGCCGGAGGCATCGGTCGTCGAGTCGGTCGGCATCGACGGCCCCGTCGTGAGCGGTTCCCCTGGCACGTTCTCCGTGCGTGGCGCCCGCGAGGACGCGACCATGCTGTTCGCCCTGGTCGAGCAGTTGACCGCAATGGGCTCGCTGGCGTCCGCCGAGACCAGTGTCGGTCGCCTGCAGGTCGAATTCCACGCGGGCGACGACGCGACGCTCGGGACGGCCATCGGCCTGGTCAAGGCGGGTGTCGCTCCGGGGACGTGGACCAGCATCGGGGTCGACGGTGAGCCGGGGACCTGGTGGTTCGACGCCGCGAACACCATCACGATCGACGCCTCCGAGTACGCCGACGAGTCCCCTGAGGAGACCGCACTCCGCGAGCGCATCGAGCGCCTCTGGAACGCCGCCTGACGTCCACAACTCCTGCAACGCCCGTCCGGACGGTCGACGATGCCGGTGTTCGAGCGGCCCCTGCTCGCCGAGCGGTCCAAGCAGCAGGAGTTACGGACGCGGCTCGCCGGCGGCCCGGGGGCGCGAGACCGTCACCGTGAACTTCTGGTTGCGCGCGAACTGCGTCGTCGGACCGACGAGCCGTTCGAGGGCAGCCCGGTAGCCGAGGTGCGAGTTCCACACGACGGCGAGGGTGCCGCCCGGCTGCAGAACACGCGCGGCCTCGGTGAACAGGTCGTGCGCGACGCCCGTGTGGACGGTGGTCCCACTGTGGAAGGGAGGGTTCAGGACGATGAGGTCGGCTGACGCGTCCGGCTGCATCGACAGGCCGTCGTCGCGGAGCACCGTGATGCGGTCGACCAGCCGGCGGTCGGCGTCGTCGTTGGCCGCGATGGTCGCGGTGGTCGAGGCGACCGCTGCAGCGGACTGGTCGGTCGCGATGACCGCGAGCTCTGGCCGGGCGATGGCGAGCGACACCGCGAGGACGCCGGTGCCGCAGCCGAGGTCGATGGCCGTCCGGGCGTCGGGCGCGATCTCCGGCAGCGCCTCGAGCAGGAAGCGGGTGCCGATGTCGAGCTTCGTGCCGGCGAACGCCGCGCCGGCGGCGGCGATGGTCAGGCCGATGTCGGCATGGTGCTCGGTGCGCAGCGCGGTCGAGGCCATGGTGTCGGCCGCGTCACGCGCTCCCTCGACGGCGGCGGTCACCGGATCGCTCGCACGGAGCACTCGGGACTTCTGCCGGGCGAGGCTCGCGGTGACGGTCGCGAAGCTCCGACCGAGGACCTCGTTCATCGCGGGCGTGAGGTGCTTCACCCGGCCACCGGCCAGGAGACGGACGTCGACGGCGCCCCAGCGGGCCACGGCGGCGGCGATCTCATGCAGGGCTTCGAGGTGCTTCGGGAGTTGGAGGAGGACGAGTGATGCGCCCGTGAACAGCTCCTCGCCGAGCGGCAGGTTGCGGAAGCCGCCGTCGACGCCGAGCCGTTCGGCGTTGGCCGCGAGGGCGCGTTCACCGACGGCGGCGTCCTGGTGGACCCGGACGTCGGTCGCCCCCAGGAGCGCGATGGCGCCGAGGGTCAGCGCCCCGTAGGCGTCGCCGACCACGACGATCTCGCCGGGCGTCGGCACCCGCCCGGCGAGGGCAGCGGCCGCTTGGTCGAGCAGGAGCCGGTCGGTCGCGTCGACGGCGAAGAGGTTGGGTGCCTCGTGATCGGGGAACCGGCGCAGCGCGTCGAAGGAGAACTCGGGCATCCCCTCAGCGTAACCGGCCACGCGATACGAGGAACGGCGTCACCGACGGCGCCCGCGCCGAGCCGGCTTCTCCGCCTTCACGGCTCGGAGAACGGCCGGGAAGACGAGGACACCGAGCCCGGCGGAGACGAGGAGGTTGACGACCGTGGCGATCGCGACGCCCTGGCCGAAGGCGCGGACGGTCTCGAGGCCGCTGGCGTCCTCGGCGCGGACGGACGCGATCGCACCGAACACGATCACGAGGCTGATGACCGCGAAGATGAGCTGCAGCGGGACGGTGGCCCACATGCCCCAGTGCGTGACGGCTCCGGCGCGACGCACGCCGTGACGTCGCAGGATCCGCAGGCTGAGGGCGATGCCACCGAGGAAGGCGACGACCCCGAGCGCGACGTACCCCCACACCCAGGCGCCGAACGGCGGTGTCAGGAAGAGCAGGATGAACCCGAACACGCGCGAGAAGCCGTCGACCCACTCGGCCTCGCCCGCACCGAGCAGGACGCCGACGAGGATCGGGGCGCCGATCACGACGAGCGTCAGCAGCGGAAGCACGCCCGCGATGACGCCGAAGTACATGAGCGGGTAGGCGGTCAGCCCGGTCAGGCGGGCGCCGCGCCGCCTCCGGGCCGTCGCGGGTGCGGTCTGCGCCGGGTCCGGCTTCGTCACCACGGGCTGCGCGCTCATGCCCCAACCCTACGCGGCGCGCAGACATACGACAGCGCACCCGTGGTCGTCATCCACGCGGGATGACGACCACGAGTGCGCTGTGGTCGGCTACTCGGAGAGCGACGGCCGCCAGAGGACGACCTCGGTCCGGCGGCGGGTGCGGGTACCGCTCCGCATCGGGACGACGCTCCCCTCCATGCCGGCGGCGAACACCCGGTTGCCCGGGGTACGCAGCAGGGCGTTGGCGAGCGCGTGCTCGAGCTCCCGCACCCGACCCTGGAGCGAGCTGACCTCGTTCTCCAGGGTCAGGATGCGGGAGATGCCCTCGAGGCTGACGCCCTCGGCACTGAGCCTGGACACCTCACGGAGCTGGGCGATGTCGCGCATCGAGTACCTGCGTGACTTCCCCGCGGTCCGCGTCGGCGACACGAGCCCGAGCCGGTCGTACTGCCGGAGGGTCTGCGGGTGCATGCCGGCGAGCTCGGCAGCCATCGCGATCGCGAAGACCGGCGAATGCTCGTCCATGCTCCCTGCCCTTCCGTGCGCTGCTGGCTACTAGCCCCGAGCCCGAGCGATGAGCTCGTCGCGGGGGTTGTCCTTCGGCTCCAGCTCGTGGAACCGTTCGAGTGCCTCCTTGGCCTCGCCGCCGAGATGCGCCGGGACGACGATCTGCACGACGGCCAGGAGGTCGCCGGTGCCCTTCGTCGTCGCGACACCACGGCCCTTGACGCGGAGGACGCGGCCGCTCGGCGTACCGGGGGCGACGCGCAGCTTGACGGGGTCGCCGCCGAGCGTCGGAACCTCGATCGTGGCGCCGAGCGCGGCCTCCACGAAGGTGACCGGCACGGTGACGCGGAGGTTCAGGCCGTCGCGTTCGAACACGGGATGCTTGCGGACACTCACGGTGACCACGATATCGCCGGCTTCGCCGCCGTCCGGACTCGGCTGCCCCTTGCCGCGCAGGCGGATCTTCTGTCCATCCGACACACCCGCCGGGATCTTCACCTTGATGGTGCGTCCCTCGGAGGTCTGCAGGGAGATGGTGTCGCCCTGCGTGGCCGTGATGAAGTCGATCGTCGTGTGCGCGGTGATGTCGCGGCCCGGCGTGGGTCCGCCGTAGCCGCGGAAGCCACCTGAGGTCTGGCCGAAGCCACCCTGGCCGAACATGCCGCCGAGGATGTCCTCGTATCCGGGAGGAGCCTGCTGGTAGCTGTAGCTCTGGCGACCGCCACCACCACCGCCCCCACCGAACATCGTCCCGAAGACGTCCTCGAAGCCGCCCTGGCCGCCGCCGGCACCCGGGGCGGTGAAGCGAGCTCCACCGCCCATGGCACGAACGGCGTCGTACTCCTTGCGCTGCTCGGGGTCGCCGAGGACCGAGTGGGCCTCGCTGATCTCCTTGAACTTCGCCTCGGCCTTCGCATCACCCGGGTTGGAGTCCGGGTGGTACTGCCGGGCGAGCTTCCGGTAGACCTTCTTCAGTTCCGCCGGCGTCACGTCCTTCTTGACGCCGAGGACCTTGTAGAAGTCCTTGTCGAACCAGTCCTGACTCGCCATGGCTAGCTCGCCGGGACCGCGACGACCACCTTCGCGGCGCGCAGCAGGGTGGAGCCCAGGTGGTACCCGGTCTCCACGACGTCGAGGACGGTCTCGCCCTCGGCGCCCGGCGTGGGCTGCTGGAAGATGGCCTCGTGCACGTTGGGGTCGAAGGTCTCGCCGATCGCTCCGAACGGCTTCAGCCCGAGCTTCTCGGCAGCGCCGCGGAGCTTGGCCGCGATCTGCGTGAAGGGGGCGTCGCCCTCGAGGTCGCCGTGCTTGTCAGCGCGGTCGAGGTCGTCGAGCACCGGCAGCAGGACCTTGGCGACCTCGCCGGTGGTGCGCTCGCGCTCCACCTCGCGGCCGGCCTCGGTGCGCTTCCGGTAGTTCGCGTACTCGGCCGTGACGCGCTGCAGGTCGCCGAGGCGTTCTGCAGCGAGCTGCTCGGCCGGGGAGAGGTCGCCGCCCTGCGCGGGCTCCTCGGGAGCCGCGTTGAGGATGTCCTCGACGGTCAGCTCGTCGTCGGCGGCCGGTGCGTCGGCGCCGGCGGATTCGGCAGGTGCGCCCGAGGGGGCCGACGCGTCGGCGTCAGCCCCCTCGGTGCCAGGCTGACGAACCTCGCCGGTCTCCGGGTCGTCCCCATGCTTCGCGGCCTGTCCTGAGCCTGTCGAAGGGATGATGGGATCGTCCTGGTTCTGGTTCTGGTTCTCGTCAGTCATGGTTACTTCTTGTCCTTGTCGTCTTCGTCCTCGACGACCTCGGCGTCGACGACGTCCTCATCGGAGGTCGCCTCCTCAGCCGGGGCCTCGGTTCCTGCGGCGGACTCGGAGGCCTGCGCCTGGGCGTAGATCGCCTCGCCGAGCTTGACCTGGCTCTCGTTGAGCTTGTCGAACGCGGTCTTCACCGCGTCCTCGTCCTCACCGGCGAGCGCGCTCTTCAGGGCGTCGACATCGGCCTGGACGTCGGTCTTGACGTCCTCGGGCAGCTTGTCGTCGTTCTCCTTGATGAGCTTGTCGATCGAGTAGGCGAGCTGCTCGGCGCTGTTGCGGACCTCGGCCTGCTCGCGGCGGGCCTTGTCGTCCGCAGCGTGCTCCTCGGCCTCGCGGACCATGCGCTCGATGTCCTCCTTGCCGAGGGACGAGCCACCGGTGATCGTCATCGACTGCTCCTTGCCGGTGCCCTTGTCCTTGGCGGACACGTGCACGATGCCGTTGGCGTCGATGTCGAAGGTGACCTCGACCTGCGGCACACCGCGCGGAGCCGGCGCGATGCCGGTCAGCTCGAAGGTGCCGAGGTTCTTGTTGTCGCGGGTGAACTCGCGCTCGCCCTGGAAGACCTGGATCGCGACGGACGGCTGGTTGTCGTCGGCCGTGGTGAAGGTCTCGCTCCGCTTCGTGGGGATCGCGGTGTTGCGCTCGATGAGCTTCGTCATGATGCCACCCTTGGTCTCGATACCGAGCGACAGGGGGGTGACGTCGATGAGCAGCACGTCCTTGCGCTCACCCTTCAGCACGCCGGCCTGGAGGGCGGCGCCGACGGCGACGACCTCATCAGGGTTGACGCCCTTGTTGGGCTCCTGACCACCGGTGAGCTTCTTGACGAGCTCGGCGACGGCGGGCATACGAGTCGATCCACCGACGAGCACGACGTGCGCGATGTCGGAGACCTTCACGCCGGCCTCGGCGATGACGTCGTTGAACGGCTTGCGGGTGCGCTCGAGGAGGTCGTTGGTGAGCTCCTCGAACTTCGCGCGGCTGAGCGTCTCGTCGAGGTTCGCCGGGCCGTTCTCCGTGAGGGAGAGGTACGGGAGCTGGATCGAGGTCGACATCGAGGAGCTGAGCTCCTTCTTCGCCTGCTCGGCGGCTTCCTTGAGGCGCTGCTTCGCGATCTTGTCGCCCGAGACGTCGACACCGGTCGAGTCCTTGAAGCGCTTGATCAGGTAGTCGACGACGCGCTGGTCCCAGTCGTCTCCACCGAGGCGGTTGTCACCGGAGGTGGAACGGACCTGGATGGTGGAGAAGTCGTCGTCCTTGCCCACTTCGAGCAGCGAGACGTCGAAGGTACCGCCACCGAGGTCGAAGACGAGGATGAGCTCGTCCTCCTTGCCGCGGTCGAGGCCGTAGGCGAGGGCTGCAGCGGTCGGCTCGTTGATGATGCGGAGCACGTTGAGGCCTGCGACCTCACCGGCTTCCTTCGTGGCCTGACGCTCGGCGTCGTTGAAGTAGGCGGGGACGGTGATGACCGCGTCGGTCACCGTGTCGCCCAGGTACTGCTCGGCGTCGCGCTTCAGCTTCGCGAGGATGCGGGCGGACAGCTCCTGCGGCGTGTACTTCTTGCCGTCGACGTCGAACTTCCAGTCGGTGCCCATGTGGCGCTTGACGCTCGCGATGGTGCGGTCGACGTTGGTGACAGCCTGGCGCTTCGCGGTCTCACCGACGAGCACCTCGCCGTCCTTGGTGAATGCGACGACGGAGGGGGTGGTGCGGAAGCCCTCGGCGTTGGCGATGACGGTGGGTTCTCCACCTTCGAGGACGGCGACCACCGAGTTGGTGGTACCGAGGTCGATGCCTACTGCACGTGCCATGTGTTGGTTCTCCTTGTGTTGACTGCCGGTTCGGAACTCGTCGACTCGGGCGGCATGCTGTGGGCGTCCGGCCGACTCGACGAGCTCGGCACCGAGCTGGTTGATGGGGTGATGGTGGTGTGACGTCGAGACTTGAGCCCCGATGACTCAATGCTACCGAGGCCCGGTTTCGACGTCAAGAAAGTTGAGTCCGCCTGGCTCAACTCCCAGCGGATGGCCAGTTTGCCTGCGCGGCGGCCAGCCGGAACGGCGACAGGCCCAGGGTCCGGAGGTCCGGTCCCTGAGCCTGTCGATCCATCTCCCGGCCTAGGCGGCTTCCGCCACCATCACAGACCGCTCGGTGACGACGATCTTCCCGCCGACCGCGTCGACGTGCACGGTCGAGCCGTCGCCGACCCCGCCGCCCACGACGAGCTCGGCGATGCGGTCGTCGACCTCACGCTGGATGAGGCGACGCAGGGGGCGTGCACCGTACTCCGGCTCGTAGCCGAGCTCCGCGAGGAGGGCGCGCGCTTCCGGAGTCGTCTCGAGTGACGCACCGCGCGCGGCCAACCGTTCGGTCGTGCGGCCGAGCATCAGCGCGACGATCTCCTGCAGCTGCTGCTGGTCGAGCTTGCGGAAGAGGACGATCTCATCGATGCGGTTGAGGAACTCCGGACGCATCGCCTCGCGCAGCTTGCCCATGACCCGTGCCCGCAGCGCCTCCTCGGAGCCGAAGCCCGTCGGGTCGTCGGCGCCACCGGCCACGAAGCCCATCGCACCGGACCGGGAGGCCAGGAACTCGGAGCCGAGGTTCGAGGTCATGACGACGACCGTGTTGCGGAAGTCGATCGTCCGCCCCTGACCGTCGGTCAGGCGACCGTCGTCGAGGACCTGCAAGAGCAGGTTGAAGACGTCCGGGTGCGCCTTCTCGATCTCGTCGAACAGCACGATCGAGTACGGGTTGCGCCGCACGCGCTCGGTGAGCTGGCCCGCCTCGTCGAACCCGACGTACCCGGGAGGGGCGCCGACGAGTCGCGACACCGTGTGGCGTTCGCCGAACTCGCTCATGTCGAAGCGGATCACGGAGTGCTCGTCAGCGAAGAGGGATCCGGCGAGCGCCTTCGCGAGCTCCGTCTTACCGACGCCGGTGGGGCCGAGGAACAGGAAGCTGCCGACGGGTCGGTTCGCATCCCCCATGCCCGTGCGGTTGCGACGGACGGCCTTCGACACCGCGGTCACGGCGTCGTGCTGGCCGACGACGCGGGCGTGCAGTTCGTCCTCGAGACCGGCGAGACGTTCCCGCTCGCCCTCCGTGAGCCGACTGACCGGGATGCCGGTGGCGCGGGACACGACGCCGGCGATCTGGGCCTCGTCGACGACCGCGTCGCGGTCGGTGCGGGCACCGGGTCCGTTGGAGGCGGCGTCGAGCCTCGCCTGCACGGCGGTGATCTCGTCGCGGATGCGCGAGGCCTCCTCGTAGTGCTCGGCCGACACGGCCGCGTTCTTCGACGCCTCGAGTGTCGCGAGCTCCTCGACGAGGGCGCTCACGTCGACCGCCTTCCCGAGCCGCAACCGCAGCCGGGCTCCGGCCTGGTCGACGAGGTCGATGGCCTTGTCGGGCAGGACACGGTCGGGCAGGTACCGGGCCGACAGCTCGACGGCGGCGCGGAGGGCGTCGTCGGTGAAGCGGACGTCGTGGTGCTCCTCGTAGGCCGGACGAAGACCGTCGAGGATGAGGACGGCGTCCTCGATCGACGGCTCGCCGATGCGCACGGGCTGGAAGCGGCGTTCGAGTGCCGGGTCCTTCTCGATCCCGCGGTACTCACGGAGCGTGGTCGCACCGATGAGGTGCAGCTCACCGCGCGCGAGACGCGGCTTGAGCATGTTCCCAGCGTCCATGCCGCCCTCGCCGGAACCTCCGGCGCCGACGACCGTGTGGACCTCGTCGATGAAGACGATCAGCTCGGAGCGGTTGGCCGCGATCTCGTCGAGCAGGCCGGTGAGGCGCTCCTCGAAGTCGCCGCGGTACCGGGTTCCGGCGACCATGGCCGGCAGGTCGAGTGAGACGACGCGCTTCCCACGCAGCTGCTCCGGGACGCCGCCGTCGACGATCGCCTGGGCGAGCCCCTCGACGACCGCGGTCTTGCCGACGCCGGCCTCGCCGACGAGCACGGGGTTGTTCTTCGTGCGGCGGGAGAGGATCTCGATGGTCTGCTCGATCTCCTCGGAACGTCCGATGACGGGGTCGAGCGATCCGCCTGCGGCGAGCGCCGTGAGGTCGGTGCCGAAACGGTCGAGCATCGGGGTGTCCGAGTCGAGGTCGTCGGCATCGCGGTCGTCCTGGTCGTCGGTGGCGACACCGGGGTCGCCGACGGTCTGGCGCATGCCCTGGGTCAGCGCCTCCGCCGTGACGCCGGCGCGGGCGAGGACCTCACCGGCAGGCGAATCCTGGTTGATGACGAGGGCGAAGAAGAGGTGCTCGGGGTCGACGTACGTCGATCCGGCGGCGCGGGCCACCTGGTAGGCGTGGAACAGCGCGCGCTGGGCCGACGGTGTGATGGCCGGGTCCTTGACGCTCGGCGAAGACGCCTGCGGCAGGCGCTGCTCGGCGGCCTTGGCGATGGCCTTCGGGTCGACGCCGAGGCGCGCGACGGCGTCCTTCGCGGGCTCCTCGCTCACGATGACGCGCAGGATGTGCAGCGCGTCGAGCTCGTTCTGGCCGCGCTCGAGCGCGAACCGGCCGGCGCGCTGCAGGATCTCCTGCGTCCGCGCGGTGAGGAAGCGGCTGAGGTCGATGGTCCGCGCCGAACGCGCCCGCTCGCCCTCGAGGTATCGGGCGAGGAAGTCGTCGAACGACGACGATCCGCCGTCTGCTGCTGCGCCGCCCTGGGTGAAGTCTTCGGGCACGTGAACCTCCTGGATTCAAACTTGAGTGTCGTACGCTCAAGTCCAACGCGGGATGCCCAAAGCTATTCCCGGCAACGATCCTCGTCCCAGCGAACCTTCAGCGAGCGAGCCTGTCCACCGCCGCCCGACGATGCTCCAGCGCCGCGGGCAAAGCGAGGGCGGCAGCCAGCACACAGAAGCCTCCAGCGCCGACCGCGAGGCCTGGCGCGACGGCGAGCACCGGGCGCGCCCCCGCTTCGAGGCGACCGAACGCCTCAGCCTCCACCGCTGAGACAGCCGCTGCCGTCAGGAGCCCGAGGAACGTCGCGGTCACGGCATACATGAAGGCTTCGACGACGACGGCTCCGACGATCGAGCGGTGACTGACGCCGCCCACAGCCAGCAGCGCGCGCTCGCGCGCCCGCTCACGAGCAGCCATCACCACGACCGTCGCGGTGCCGGCGATCGCCAGGACGACCGTCGGACCGAGAATGGTCCAGACGCCGGAGTGGTTGATGCCGTGCTCGCCGGCGGGCACAAGCCCGGCCGCCCTCCTGGCGGAATCGGCGGTCTCGAACACGGTGTAGATCGAATTCGCGAGGGCGACCGCGACGTAGAGCGGAACGAGGGAGACGCCTACACGGTCCAAGCGGAAGGCGCAGCCACGACGCGCGAGGTACCAAGCCGTCGACCACCGACGTGGGACGATCCATGTCCACGCCGCGAGGAACAGTGCAGCGATCCGCGAGACGTGCAGCGCGATCAGCGGGATGATGAGCAACGACAGGAGCATCGCGAGGCCTACTAGGAGACCGAGCCGACTGGACACGTCGCCGCTAGCCGAACCGACCATTGCGGCCGCCACTGCGAGGACCGCCGCCGACATGACCAGGCTGAGCGTGAGCCTGAACGCGGTCGGGCGACGGCGGACGACTTCCGCGCTCAGGACCGCATCGACCGCCGGTACCCGGAGGATCGAGCCGACACCTTGCAGACCGGCGAGCAACAGGATGCCGATGAGCAGCGCCCAGGTCGACAGGAGCACCAGCGTGCTCGCCGGGGCATCGACGATCGCGGTGACCGCGTTGGCCTGCAGGACCCAGCTGGTGAACCGCGGTGCGACCAATAGGGCCAGCGGCAGCCCGAGCGCTCCACCCACGGTCCCGAGCACGATCAGCTGCGACACAAGGACGCCGGCGATCCGCACTGACGACATCCCCGCGAGCTTCCAGGTCGCGAACGGTCGACGCTGGAGTTGCACCGCCAAGGAGACCGCGCTCGAGGTGATGACGAAGACGGCGACCGAGGCCATCCCGGACATCGGCGTGCTCAGATTCCGGACGATGCGCTGTTCCCGGACGGGCAGCCGATCGGCGACCTCCACGAGCGCTCCCACGCTGACAAGGAGCGCGTTCGCGAGTGCCAGGAACAGGAGCAGGGAGATCCACACCCGCCACTGCTGCAGGAGTGTGCGGAGAACGAGACCGGCCATCGTCATGCTCCCACGGACGTATGGACACTGTCCGCGCGGGCCGTTTCGATGGCGGACCAGAGCGCTGCCGGGGTGGCGGACGTCAGCTCGGCGTGGACAGAACCGTCACAGAGGACCAGCACACGATCCGCCCGCGCAGCAGCATCGAGGTCATGGGTAACCATCACCATCGTGCGTTCGGGACCGAGCGATCCGAACAGGAGGTCGAGCACGACCCGTCCTGACGACGTGTCGAGTGCACCGGTGGGTTCGTCGGCGAAGACCAATTCAGCCTGCGACAGCAACACCCGGCCGATCGCGACGCGCTGCCGTTCACCGCCTGACAGCTCGTCCGGGCGATGCCGGAGGCGCGACGACAGTCCGATGTCCGCGGCGATATCTGCGACCGCCTGACGCCCGGCTGCGCGACCGGCGAAGAGCGCTGGCAACGCGAGATTGTCCCGCACGTTGATGGAGGGGATCAGGTTGTAGTCCTGGAACACGAAGCCGACGGACCGCCGCCGGAATCGGGAACGACCCCACTCGGTCAGGGATGACAGCTCCGTCCCCAACGCCACGACGCTTCCACGTGTCGGCGCTCGGAGACCAGATAGGCAGTGCAGGAGTGTCGACTTCCCGGATCCCGAGGGCCCGACGACCGCCAACGACTCACCGGCGGCTACAGAAAGACTCACCCCCCGCAACACGTGGACCGGTTCGCGGCGATGCAGTGAATAGCCGAAGGAGAGATCGCGTGCTTCCAGGCTCATCGTTGCAGTGTCTTTCGTCGTTCAGGCACGGTGTCTCCACCACCTCAGGTCGGTCGTGAGCATCGGGGCTGCTGCGCTCGATGTCCTTGAAATATCAAATGTAGAGTTCGGTGTCGTCGACTGCAACGCCGGGCCTCCGCGCTACCGCCCGTTCACCACGCGGCACTAGCCTCAGTCCATGAGCACGACTCCCCCAGGTGGCACCGACGACACCGGCCGGACAGGCGGGCACGGCGACGAGGCCCCGCGTCTCGGATCCCGGCCCCGCAACTTCCCGCCACCACCGCTCGTCACCCCCGACGCCGCAGCGGCCACCGTCGACCTCGACACCTCGCAGGTCGCCGCAGTGAAGGCGCAGGCGGGCCGTAAGGGTCGCATCTTCGCGTGGAGCCTGTGGGACTGGGGCTCGGCGTCGTTCAACGCCGTCGTCACCACCTTCGTGTTCACCGTCTATCTGACGAGCGAGTCCTTCGGCGAGGAGGCCGCGGTGTCGGCGTCCCTCGGGTGGGCGCTCGCCGCCGCCGGCCTGCTGATCGCGATCCTCGCGCCGGTCGTCGGCCAGCGGTCGGACTCCGCCGGTCGACGGAAGTTCTGGCTCGGCTTCAACACCTACGTCGTCGTCGCGATCACCGCGCTCCTCTTCTTCGTCGCCCCCGATCCGAACTTCCTCTGGCTGGGCCTCGTCCTCCTCGCGGTCGGCAACATCGTGTTCGAGTTCGCCGGCGTCAACTACAACGCGATGCTCGCCCAGGTGTCGACGCCCACCTCCATCGGCAAGGTATCCGGTCTCGGCTGGGGCATGGGGTACATCGGCGGCATCGTGCTGCTGCTCATCGTGTACTTCGGCTTCATCTCCCCCGAGGTCGGACTCTTCGGCGTCACCGGCGAGGACGGCATGGACGTCCGCGTCGCGATGCTCGTCTCCGCGGCGTGGTTCGGGATCTTCGCCCTGCCCGTGCTCTTCGCGGTGCCCGAGTACCACGCGCCACAGGCCGTCGCCCGGCCGCACGTCGGGTTCTTCGCCTCCTACGGCGTCCTCGCCAAGAGCATCGCGGAACTCTGGCGCGACAGCCGACAGACGCTCTACTTCCTGCTCGCGAGCGCCGTGTTCCGCGACGGGCTCGCCGGCGTCTTCACCTTCGGTGGCGTCCTGGCTGCAGGGACCTTCGGCTTCTCACCCGGCGAGGTGATCATCTTCGCGATCGCCGCCAACGTCGTCGCCGGGATCGCGACGATCACGATCGGCCTGCTCGACGACAAGGTGGGGCCGAAACCCGTCATCGTCGCGTCGCTCATCGGCCTCGTCATCGCGGGAAGCGCCGTGTTCTTCCTCCACGAGGGCGGCGCGACGATCTTCTGGATCTTCGGGCTCATGCTGTGCCTGTTCGTCGGCCCCGCACAGTCGGCGAGCCGCTCGTTCCTGGCGCGCATCATCCCCGAGGGCCGCGAGGGTGAGGTCTTCGGCCTCTACGCCACGACCGGCCGCGCCGTGTCCTTCCTCGCACCGACCGCCTTTGCATTGTTCGTCACGCTTGGCGGGGCGCAGTTCTGGGGGATCCTCGGGATCGTGCTCGTGTTGCTCATCGGCCTCGGACTGCTGATCCCGGTGCACGCGAAGCAGGGGCGGCTCAGCTCGCGGGTGTGACACGCGCCGCCACCGCTCGGCTCAGAGGACCTTCTGGCTTGATTTCGTAATTACGATATTTGTACACTTGGGTCATGACGACCATCGACCCCGGCGATCACGAGGCACGTCTCGCGCGTCTCGAAGCCGCCGTGTTCGCCCGACCGGCCGACGACGACACGACCACCGAGCGACCGGATGACGTTCCGTCCGCAGCGGCGGCGGGCGATGCCGACGACACCTTCTGGGCGCTCCGCGGGCTCGAACAGCGGACGGTCGAGCTCGAGCACGGGGCGGTCCTCTTCACCGGATCGGTCGTCGCCGGCGGCGGACCCGTGCAGTGGCAGTACGCCCGGGCGACCGACGACCTCCTCGCGCTCGGCGACGACCCCGACGCCGTGGAATCAGCAGGCTCCGGTCCACTCGCGACCGCGGCATCGCGGCTCGCGGCCATCGGCTCCCCCGTCCGACTGCAGCTGCTCCTGGCCGTCGCCAACGGCACTTCCGCACTCGCGGACCTCGGCGAACTCGACGGCATCGGGACGACCGGCCAGGTCTACCACCACGTCCGCGTCCTGACGGCCGCCGGCTGGCTGCAACCCGCCGGCCGCGGACGGGTCGCGGTCCCGCCCATGCGACTCGTCCCGCTGCTCGTCGCCGTCGCCGCCATGGAATGACCACCGACCCCAGGAAGGACCCCGCATGACCGCCACACCACGCAGCACGTCCCGACCCAGACGGGTCTGGGTCGTCGCCGCCGTCAGCACCGCTGTCGCCCTCGCGATCGGGCTCGCCTTCCGGCCAGGGCCCTCGACGCTTCCCCCCGAGGCCACCGGCGACGCCGAACTCGCGGCCACCGTCCGCGAGCTCGCCGGCCCCGACCGCAAGGCCCTGCTGGCCGTCGTCGTCACCCCGGACGGCACCCGCACCGCGACGATCGGCGCCGAACCGGACACCCGGTTCGAGATCGGGTCGGTGAGCAAGGCCTTCACGGGACTGTTGCTCGCCGACGCGATCGAGCGCGGCGAGGTCACCCCGGAGACCAGGCTCGGTGACCTCCTCGAACTGGGCGACGCGCCAGCGGCGGACGTCACCCTCGAGCAGCTCGCCACCCACACCTCCGGCCTGCCCCGGCTGCCGATCGACCTCTCGACGATCCTCTCCTCGGCGTGGTTCGCGCTCACGACGGCGAATCCGTACGGCGAGGACCTCGACCAGCTGCTCGAGCAGGCGCGGTCCGCGTCCCTCGACACCCCGAAGGGCACCTACTCCAACCTCGGTTTCGAACTGCTCGGTGCCGCCCTCGGCTCGGCAGCCGGCACCAGCTACGCCGACCTCCTCGAGGAACGGATCACCGGTCCGATGGGACTCGACTCGACCAGCCCCGTGAGCGATGCAGCAGACCTGGGCGACCGCGACCTCCTCGGTGAGACCGCCGGCGGACGGACCGCCGCAGCATGGACCGGCACGGCGATCGGGCCTGCCGGTGGCATCCGCTCTGACACGGAGGATCTCGCCCGCTTCGCGGAGCGACTGGCCGACGGCAGCGCGCCGGGCATCGAGGCACTCGACCCACAGGCGGCGTTCGGCGATCGCGAGATCGGCTGGGCCTGGATCACCGATCGGAAGGCGATCGACGGCGAGGACCTCGTCTGGCACAACGGCGCCACGGGCGGCTTCGCGTCCTTCGTCGGCGTCGTCCCGGCGACCGGCACCACGGTGGTCCTCGTCTCAGCGACCCAGGAGTCGGTCGACGCGGCCGGCGTCGCCCTCCTCGAGCAGATCGGAGCAGCACGATGATCGAGATCCTGATCCCCGCAGTCGTCGCCCTGGTCATCGCGTGGATCCTCGCACTCCAGGTCGTCCACGCGTGGAGCACGGGACGCTGGGCGGCGACCGAGCGCTACCGACTGGTCGTCGACGCGGTGGACAGCATCGTGATCCTCGCCCTGGTCCGCGCCCTCGCCGCGCCGGTCGGCATCTGGTCCTGGGCGTGGGTCATCGCCGTCGCGATCGTCGGCTTCGGACTCGCCGGAGCCGCCCTGCGCTGGCGCTCACTCCCCTGGCACGCACCCAAGCCGAAGCGCGCACTCGACGAGCACGGGGCGACGGTCGAGACCGCGGTCGAACCCCGCACCCGCGGTCGGCAGGTCCTCTCGGGGATCTACGCCGTCGTCGGTGCCGCGATCGTCGCGCTCTGCTGGTGAGCGACCGTAGCCCACGGTCGGGTCAGGCGCCCGGGAGCACGAGGCCCTTCCGCAGGGTGACGTTCCCGTACTTCCTGGTCTCGCCCGTGCGGATGATGAGGAACGCCGTGGCGGCCTCGTCGTAGTAGGCGAACCGGTCGACGAAGCGCACGGCGTCCGCGGTTGTGCCGGCGGCGGCGATGAGTTCCCGCTGGACGTCGAGCACCGTGCCGTCGGCACTCGTCATGAGGTCGAGCACGGGCTCGTCGTCGAGCGGGATCACCGTGCGCACCGCTCGGAGGACCTCCGGCGTCGACAGCGTCGGCAGCACGACGACGCGTTCGCCGAGCCGGGTGGCCGGGAAGTGCGCGTCGGCGATCACCACCGCGTCCGAATGTCCCATCGCGTCCAGGTGCAGCAGCAGTTCGCCGCTCAGCACCGGGTCGATCCCTGTCAGCATGGTGACCTCCTCGTCATGGTTCCGTGTCCATCCGTCTGCCCGATCATGTCAGTCCGTCGACGCCGACCGGCCCGCGGGGGTCGAGCCGGTAGACGCGCGTCGCCGTCCCGCCACGCAGTGCATCGCGTTCCGCCGGCGACAACTCGTCGACGAGACCGGACAGCTCGTGCCATACCGCACCGTACCCGCCGCTCGTGACGGTCATCGGCCAGTCGCCGCCGAGCATCAACCGCTCGGGCCCGAAGCAGGCGAGTGCGGTGTCCCAGGCCCGACGCACGTCGGCCGCCACGAACGGCCGACCGGCTCGATTGAGGCCCGACACCTTGGCGACCACGTTCGGTGACGCCGCCGCCGCGGCCAGCTCGGTCGCCCATCGTTCGAAGGCCTCATCGTCGCGCGGCGGCTTCGCGAGGTGGTCGACGACGATCGTCAGCCCCTCCTCCAGCCGTGCGAGTCCGGTGGCGTCACGGAGCAGCCGAGGGAAGGCGTTCGGGAGGTCGAGCGGAAGCCCCCGGTCCGCGAGGACCGCCGCCAACCGGCGCGCGGGTGCTGCCAGGAGCAGGCCGTCCCGCGGATCGTCGTGCAGCAGCTGACGAACGCCGCGGAATCGTGGATGCACTCCCCAACGGTCGAGCAGTTCCTCGGCCCGCTTCGCATCGTCGATCGGCACCCAGCCGACGACGCCGGCCACCCAACTGAAAGCGTCCGATGCGCTGAGCATGGACATCGTGTCGAGCTCCGTGTCGTCGGCCTGGACGAGGATCGCCGCATCGACGCCGGCCTCCCGCAGCTCCGCGGCCGCGCGCTCCGGCGTGAAATCCTCGCGAAGTGCCTCGTCGGCCGAAGCGAGCCAGTGATACCCGTCGGCGCGATTCCAGAGATGGAGGTGCGCGTCGATCGTCCGCATCAGCCGAGCAGTCCTCTGGTGCGCAGCTCCGTCCAGAAGGTCTCGGGGATCGGCGCCTCGAAGCGCTCCACGTTCTGGATCATCTGCTCCGGCCGCGAGGCACCGACCGCGACCGTCCGCACAGCGGGGTGACGGAGCGGAAACTGGAGGGCGGCTGCGGGCAGTTCGACCTCGAACCGACGGCAGATCTCGGCGATGTCGACGGCGCGGTCGAAGACCTCCGGCGGGACGGCACCGTACTCGTAGCGTCCGTCGCGGTCGGGGACGGCGCGGGCCAGCAGGCCAGAGTTGAACACCGAGGCGGCGACCACACCGACGCCGTGTTCCAGGCAGGCGGGCAGCACCTCCTCGGCCGCTGGCTGCTCGGCGAGCGTGTACCGACCGGCGATCATGATGAGGTCGGTCAGGCCCGTGCGCACCGCGGCGAGGAGTGCGGCGACGTCCATCGACCCGATCCCGACCGCCCCGACGAGTCCTTCGTCGCGGAGGGCGGCGAGCGCCGGAATCCCCTCGGAGATCCCGGATTCGGGGTCGTTCCGTTCCGGGTCGTGGAGGTAGAGCACATCGACGTGGTCGAGCCCGAGTCGCTCGAGGGACTCGTCGAGCGAGCGCCGCACGCCGGCCTCGCTCGCGTCCCACTCGCGCCGCAAGGTCGCCGGGACGACGAAGTCGTTGTCCGTGTCGAGCGCACCCTCCCCCGCGGGGTTCGGCACGAGGAGGCGGCCGACCTTGGTGGACAGGACGTACTCGTCGCGGGGCTTCGTCCGCAGGAAGGCGCCGAGCCGACGCTCGGAGAGACCGAGACCGTAGTGCGGAGCCGTGTCGTAGAAGCGGACGCCGTGTTCCCAGGCCGCATCGAGGATCGCCCAGGCCTCCTCATCGCCGAGCTCGCGGTAGAGGTTGCCGAGGTTGGCGGCGCCGTACGCGAGCCGCGGGACGAGCAGCTCAGGCACCGGCGCCCCGGAAGGTGAACTCGGCGATCGACGTCGCGAGCATCTCCGAACCGCCGCCGGGGGCGACCGGCGCGCGGTACCGGCCGGCGACGATCTCGACGGGCTCGACGAAGTGCTCGTGCAGGTGGTCGACGAATTCGATCATGCGTCCATCCTCGCTCCCGGACACGGCGATGAAGTCGAACATCGAGAGGTGCTGCACCGCTTCGCACAGCCCGACGCCACCGGCATGCGGGCAGACCGGGACACCGAACTTCGCGGCCAGGAGGAGGATCGTGATGTTCTCGTTCACGCCGGCGACCCGCGTGGAGTCGATCTGAAGCACCTGGAGGGCGTCGGCCTGCAGGAACTGCTTGAACATGATGCGGTTGGCCATGTGCTCACCGGTCGCGACCGGGATCGGGGCGACCCCGCGCGCGATCGCCGCGTGGCCGAGGATGTCGTCGGGGCTCGTCGGCTCCTCGATCCAGGCGATGTCGTAGGGGGCGAGTCGGGACATCCAGTCGATCGCCTCCGCGACGTCCCACCGCTGATTGGCGTCGACGGCGATCCGGATGTCGGATCCCACGGCGTTCCGGGCGATGGCGAGGCGACGGACGTCGTCCTCCACATTCCCGCCGACCTTGAGTTTGACCTGCGCGAATCCGTCCGCGACCGCTTCGCGACACAGGCGGTCGAGCTTCTCGTCGGAGTAGCCGAGCCACCCGGGCGTGGTCGTGTAGGCGGGGTACCCGGCGGCGAGCAGGGCCTCGGTCCTGGCCTCCCGTCCCGGTTCGGCGCGTCGGAGGATCGCGAGGGCGTCGTCCGGGGTGAGGACGTCGCTCAGGTAGCGGAAGTCGACGAGCTCGACGAGCTCCTCCGGCGTCATCATGGCGAGCAGCCGCCAGAGCGGCAGGCCGGCGCGTTTGGCCTTGAGGTCCCAGAGCGCGTTGACGACGGCGCCGATCGCCATGTGCATGACGCCCTTCTCGGGGCCGAGCCACCGGAGCTGGGAGTCGTAGACGAGTTCGCGCCAGAAGGACCCGAGGGCGTCGAGCACGGGCTCGACCTCGCGACCGAGGAGGTGGTCCCGGAGGGCGTGGATGGCTGCGACCTCGACGTCGTTGCCGCGTCCGATCGTGAAGACGAAGCCGTGGCCCTCGTGGCCGTCGTCCGCGTCCGTCACGAGCCGCAGGTAGGCGGCGGAGTAGTCGGGGTCGGGGTTCATGGCATCCGAGCCGTCGAGGGTGGTCGAGGTCGGGAACCGGACGTCGTGCGTCTCGAATCCGATGATGGTACTCACGTCGGCATGCTCCTTCGGGCTGGTGCCACCGAGCTTAGACATCCGATGTCTGGGCTGTCAATGCGCTCAGCGTGGACCAAATCACCTGTTGCAACGGCCGGGTCGGGCGGTAGAGTTCAGACGTTATCGGCTACGGAGCCGGGTCCGCACGCGGGCACCGGCGGAACCGGAAGGACCAGCATGCGCTTCGCCAGACTCGGCCCCGCGGACGGGGAGACCCCCGTCGTGTTCGCGGGAGACACCGCCTACGACCTCCGATCGATCACTCCCGACATCGACGGAGCGTTCCTCGCCGGCGGCGGCGTCGATCAGGTTCGCGCCGCCCTCGAGTCGGGTGCGCTCCCCGTCCTCGACGGCGCCGACGAGCTCCGGATCGGCGCTCCGATCGCCCGGCCGAGTGCGGTCGTCTGCATCGGGATGAACTACGCGGCGCACGCCGCGGAGTCCGGATCCGCTCCGCCCGAGATCCCGATCATGTTCCTGAAGACGCCGAACACGGTCGTCGGCCCGAACGACGACGTCCGCATCCCGCGCGGCAGCACGAAGACCGATTGGGAGGTCGAGCTGGGCGTCGTCATCGGCGAGCGCACCTCCTACCTCGACAGCCCTGAGGACGCCCTCGGCCGCATCGCCGGCTTCGTCACCGCGAACGACGTGTCGGAGCGCGACTTCCAGATGGCGGCGAGTGGCGGGCAGTGGTCGAAGGGCAAGTGCGCTCCGGGCTTCAACCCGACCGGCCCGTGGCTCGTGACGCCGGACGAGGTCGACGCCGGCGCCCTGCGACTCCGCAGCTGGGTCAACGGCGAACCGCGTCAGGACTCGAGCACGGCCGACCTCATCTTCGACGTCGCCACGGTCATCTGGCACCTGAGCCAGTACCTGCAGCTCGAACCCGGCGACCTCGTCCTGACCGGCACACCCGAGGGCGTCGCGCTCTCCGGCCGGTTCCCCTACCTCGCACCGGGCGACGTCTGCGAGGTCGAGATCGAGGGCCTCGGCCGCCAGCGACAGCGGTTCGTCGACCCGGTCCCTGGAATCGCGCCGTCTGCCAAGCCCGCCGAGGCACTCGGAGCCCGCGCATGAGCGCGGCAGACACCGGCGAGTTCGACGGACTCGTCGCGATCGTCACCGGCGGCGCTTCGGGGATCGGTGCCGCGATCGTCGAACGTCTCGCCGCCGATGGTGCGAGCGTCGCGATCCTCGACCTGAACCCGTCGCCCGACGAGGACTCCGCCACCCGCCTGTCGGTTCGGGCGAACGTCGCCGACGACGCGTCGGTCCGCGCGGCGATCGACGCCGTCGTCGCACGGTTCGGCCGCCTCGACATCGTCGTGAACAACGCCGGGATCGGCGCGCAGGGCACCATCGAGTCCAACGACGACGACGAGTGGCACCGCGTCTTCGACATCAACGTGGTCGGCATGGCTCGCGTGACGCGCGCAGCCCTCCCACACCTGCGCGAGTCGCCGTCGGCCACGATCGTGAACACCGCGTCGATCGCCGCGACGGCGGGACTCCCCCAGCGCGCGCTCTACACGGCGACGAAGGGAGCCGTGCTGTCCTTGACGCGAGCGATGGCCGCCGACCACCTGCGCGAGGGCATCCGGGTGAACTGCGTCAACCCGGGCACGGCCGACACCCCCTGGGTTGGCCGGCTGCTCGACAGCGCCGCCGACCCGGCCGCAGAACGCGCCGCACTCGAGGCACGCCAGCCGCATGGCCGACTCGTCGCTGCGACCGAGGTCGCCGGTGCCGTCGCCTACCTGGCGAGCCCGCGATCAGGCTCGACGACCGGCACCTCGATCGCCGTCGACGGCGGGATGCAGGAGCTCCGCCTCCGCCCCGAGTAGCGAGGGCCGAGTCCCGATGCCGCCTCACGGTCCACAACGCAGGAGCGCCCCGGCGGTTCTCCCGCGAGACGGCCATCCCCAGGCCGACACGCCTGACTCCTCCTGAATTGCGAACGGCATGGACCGGACGGGTCCGATCGTGCAGAACTCAGGCGCACGCCGGCGCGTCCCGCCACCGAGGGGATGATCCGGCTCGACTCACCGGGACGCTCCTGAATTGCGAACCCTGGCCCGAGGATCAGGCGGGCGAGCTACCGGTCGGTGTCGGGGCGCGGCCACGCGGCGACGAAGCGCTCGAGGTACGCGGCGAACTGCGCCGCCTCCGCGGGCGCGAATCCCGAGAGCGCGGTCGTGACCGCGTCGCGTCGACCCCGGTGCGCCTCCTGCAGGACCGCGCGGCCGGCGGCGCTCAGCTGCACCACGCTGCGTCGACCGTCGTTCGGGTCGACTGCGCGAGCGACCTCGCCGCGCTTCGTCGCTTCGGCCACGAGCCTGCTCGCGCGGGGCTGGTCGACACCGATCGACTCCGCGAGCGCACTGATCCCCATGCCACCGGCCGCCTCATCACGAGCAAGCGCGTCCAGCATCCGGAACCGAGCAGCCTGGGTGATCGCCTGCTCACGCGGGTGACGGGCGCCACCGCCGGGAGCCCAGGGCCCACCGAAGCCGGGTCCGAAGCCGGGACCGCGCCCGCGCCCGCGCCCGCGTTCATCCTCAGCGCCGCCGTCGGCGTCGTGCCGATGACCGCCGTGCTCATCGTGGTGGTGATGACCGGGCCCACCGCGCCCACCGCGTCCGCCGAACCGACGGCCTGACTGGTCCCGTCGGATCTGGACGAGGGCCTGCTCGATCATCTCCACCGGGTCGGTTGCTGTGGGTTCGCTGGGCTGTGCTTGACGATCGTCGGACATGCATGTCATTATACATTTACATGTAACAGAGCATGCAAATAAGGAGACCACCCATGAACACCCCCACGACTTCCCCAGAGCAGTCCACCACCCAGTCCGCCGAGCGCCCGCTCGGCTTCTGGCTCCGCACCGTCGATCACGCGCTCAAGCACTCGATGCACGAGGTGCTCGCCGAGGACGGCCTCGGCCGCCGCAGCTGGCGCACGCTCGAGCTCATCGCCTCCGGCGCGTCGAGCGTCGAGGAGATCGACGCCTCGCTCCCGCCACACCGCCACGGACCGCGCAGCCCCGAACGGTTCGGCCGCCGCGGCGGGTTCGGCCCCGGTCGCGGCTTCGGTCGCCCGGAGCG
>NZ_JACYTW010000017.1:0-63826 GCF_014841395.1 Plantibacter sp. CFBP 13570
CGCCTCCGCGTCCGCCGCGCTCACCTCCGCGACCGCCGCTGGTCCGTGAACCGTCGCGTCCGCCGCCGGTCCGCGAACCGTCGCGTCCGCCTGCGCTCCGCGAACCCTCGCGTCGCGGAGCGGGCTCGACGGCCTTGGCGGGCTTCAGCCGGCCCTTCGTGCCTTCGGCGATCCCGAGGTCGGTGAACAGGTGCGGGCTCGAGGAGTAGGTCTCCGTCGGTTCCGGCTGACCGAACTCGAGGGCGCGGTTGATGAGCGCCCACTTGTGGAGGTCGTCCCAGTCGACGAACGTGACGGCGATACCCGTCTTCCCGGCGCGACCGGTACGGCCGACGCGGTGGAGGTACGTCTTCTCGTCCTCGGGGATCGTGTGGTTGATGACGTGGGTGACGTCGTCGACGTCGATGCCACGGGCGGCGACGTCGGTGGCGATCAGGACGTCGCGCTTGCCGGCCTTGAACGACGCCATCGCCCGCTCGCGCTGCTCCTGGTTCAGGTCGCCGTGCACCGCTGCGGCGTTGAACCCGCGGTCGGTCAGTTCCTCGACGAGCTTCGCGGCGGCACGCTTGGTCCGCGTGAAGATCACGGTCTTGCCGCGACCCTCGGCCTGCAGGATGCGCGAGATCACCTCGTCCTTGTCGAGCGAGTGCGCGCGGTAGATGAGGTGCTTGATGTTGGCCTGCGTGAGCCCCTCGTCGGGGTCGCTCGCACGGATGTGGATCGGCTTGCTCATGAAGCGGCGGGCCAGGGCCACGATCGGACCGGGCATGGTCGCCGAGAACAGCATCGTGTGACGCGCGGC
Source organism: Plantibacter sp. CFBP 13570 (assembly GCF_014841395.1). NCBI lineage: Bacteria > Bacillati > Actinomycetota > Actinomycetes > Micrococcales > Microbacteriaceae > Plantibacter > Plantibacter sp. CFBP 13570. The sequence goes on from NZ_JACYTW010000017.1 coordinate 803, forward strand.
GGGAGTCTTGGAGAAGAGCTTCTCGATGTCGGCGAGGAAGCCGAGGTCGAGCATCTTGTCGGCCTCGTCGAGCACCATCTCGGTGATGCCCGAGAGGTCGAGGAGGCGCTGGTTGTTGAGGTCGATGAGACGGCCGGGCGTGCCGACGACGATCTGGGCGCCGGCCTTCAGCTGCTCGATCTGACCCTCGTAGGCCTTGCCGCCGTAGATGGAGACGAGCGTCGTCGACCGGTTCGAGATGAGGATCTCGATGTCCTCGGACACCTGGACGGCGAGCTCACGGGTCGGGACGACGACGAGGGTCTTGACGCCGGGAGCCGGGTCGAGGCCGAGGCGCTGGACGATCGGGATGCCGAACCCGAAGGTCTTGCCCGTACCCGTCTTGGCCTGGCCGATGATGTCCTGGCCGGCGAGCCCGAGGGGGATCGTCTGCTCCTGGATGGGGAATGGTTCGATGATGCCCTTGGTCGTGAGGGCGTCGACGATGTCCTGGTCGACACCGAGATCAGAGAAAGTCACGGAGATACCTGTCAGTGCAGTCATGGTCTACACCTTCGATTGCACACAGGTGTAGGGCCCCGATCCGACGCCGGGGCACGGCTATTCTACCCGGGACGCCCCGAGAGGCCGCTGGGCGCGCGGAACACGGCGATCGGCGCGCTGCGGATAGGGTGGTCGCATGGCTCGTTGGTTTGCACGACGTCGGCGTCCCGGCACCCAGACGCCTCGTCTGCGCTCGCGGGAGGACGCCGTCCAGGCGACCCGCGTCGACCTGCACGAGCTCGCGCCCAGCACCGCCGACTACCTCGGTCAGGTGGCGCAACTGCAGCTCGGGTTCTTCATGACGCTGTCGTTCGCGGTCGAGCACGCTCCGAACGACGCCGATCGGGAGACCGTCGCCGAGGCCGCTGCCACGGCGCTGCGCAAGCACCAGGCGCTCCTCGCCTGGCTCCGCCGGACGAGCGACGACCCGGGCGCCGTGCTCGAACCCTACGCACGCACGCGGGACGAGTTCCAGGCGATCCTGCGCACCGGCACCTGGGACGAACTCCTGCTGGGCGTCCTCGTGGCGCGGGGCTTCCTCGACGAGTTCTTCGCGCAGCTCGCGCGCGGCCTGGACGGGGCGGACGCCCGCGACCTGGCTGCGATCGTCGCCCCCGGTCCGGAGGAGGACCCGCTCGTCGGGATCCTGCACCGGGTGATCGCAACGCACCCCGAGCGAGCTTCGACGCTCGCGATGTGGGGCCGTCGGTTGCTCGGCGACACCATGCTCGTCGCCAGGTCCGCCCTCGTGACCGAGAGTAAGGCGCTGCCGGACGACGCCCGGGTCGAACCGGTCTACACGGAGCTCATCGCGAACCACACCAGACGGATGGACGCGCTCGGGCTCACGGCCTGACCGGTCGTCCCCTCCGACACGACGACGCCGCCACTCCGGGTGGAGCGACGGCGTCGATCGATCGAGCGCCTCGGGTCAGGCGGCGACGCCCTGCTGCAAGCGGGTCAGCATCGCCTCGTCCGACGAGGTGCGGACGCGGACGAGCACGAGGTCGACCACCACACTCACGACGACGGACGCGCCGAAGGCGAGCACCCAGATCCAGCCGCCGTCCCACGCCATGCCGGCCCACGTCGCCGCGACCCAGACGACGGCGGCGACGAGCGTCGCGACCGCGGGGATGAGCGCGGCCCCGTGCTGGTCGCGGCCGGGCAGGAGGTAGCGGACGGCGAGACCGAGGATGGCACCGCCGAGCACGACGAAGAGGAGTTCCATGGTCAGCCGACGAATCCGATGCGGCGGGATTCCTCGGTTCCGAGCTCGACGTAGCCGATGCCCGCGGTCGGGATGAGGTAGCTGGTGCCCTTGTCGTCCTTGAGCGCGAGCAGCTTGGCGTCCGTCTCGAGCGCGGTCTTGACCGCCTGCTCGATCTCCGACGCCGGCTGCGAGGTCTCGAAGCCGATCTCGCGAGGGCTGTTGAGGATTCCGATGCGAATTTCCACCTTGAGTGCCTTTCGGTTGCGTAGGGCAAGACTACGGGAGTCGTGGTCCTCCGACCGGCGCGGGTCGGCTGCTGTCAGCGAACAGCGGAACGCCGGTCGGCCGTCGCGGCGATGTCGGGAGGCTCCGGTAACGTGCGGACCATGACGGTTCCCGACGCCTCCGACGATCCGACGGGTGCGGTCCGTGACGCGGACCGAGCGCCCGTCGGCAACCCGGCTGTCGGCACGGGCGTCCGGCTCGACGACTCGCAGGAGGCCGTGCTGCGGCTCGCGGACGACCGGTCCGCCGTCGTGCTCGGGGCTCCCGGCACGGGCAAGACCACGACGCTCATCGAAGCGGTCGCGGAACGCGTGCACTCGCGCGGTCTGCGCACCGACGAGGTGCTCGTCATCGCCTCCTCCCGGTCATCGGCGCAGGTCCTCCGCGACCGCCTCGAGGCACGGGTCGCGCGCGCCACACCCGGATCCCTGGCGCGCACCGCCATCTCCCTCGCGCTCGAGGTCATCGCGGGCTCCGGGGCGTTCGCCGGTTCAGGACGACCGCGGTTGCTGACGGGCGGCGAGCAGGACCAGACCATCGCCGAGCGACTCCTCGGCGACGAACAGGACGCGACCGGTCCGCTGTGGCCCGCGGAGCTCGGTCCCGAGGTCAGGCGCCTGCAGGGGTTCCGCACCGAGCTCCGGAACCTCATGGAACGCAGCGTCGAACACGACGTCGCGCCTGCCGAGCTGCGTCGGCTCGGTACGGAGCACGGGCGTCCGGAGTGGGTCGCGTCCGCGGGCTTCATCGAGGGGTTCCTCGCCGACGACTGGCGCGGACACCTCACGCCCGCGGCGGCCCTCGCCCGCGCCGTCCGGCTCCTCGACGAACAGGAACCGGGAACGGGCGTGCTCGGCAGCCTGCGGGTGGTCTTCGTGGACGACGCCCAGGAGGCAACCCACGGCGTCCTGCAGCTGTTCGCCGCGCTCGCCCGACACGGGGTCACGATCGTCGCGTTCGGCGACCCCGACCTCACGACGGGTGCCTTCCACGGAGCCCGAGCCGACGCCCTCGGGCGGTTCGCCGAGGTGCTCGGTCGCCCGGTGGACACGCTCGTCCTCGGGCAGGTCCACCGCGGGACACCGGACATCCGGGCGACGGTCCGCGGCGTCGCCGAGCGCATCGGCACGGCCGGTGCCGGACTCCATCGCACGGCCGCGCCACCGGTCGACGACGCGGAGGCCCCCGAGCACTCCGTCGTCACCGTGGCGGCCGGTTCCCCGGCCGAGCAGATCGCGGTCGTCGCACGCTTCCTCCGCGAGCGCCACGTCCTCGACGGCGTCGCGTGGGCCGACATGGCGGTGGTCGTCCGCAGCGGCGGGCTGATCCCGGCGATCGAACGGGGCTTGTCCTCCCTCGAGGTGCCCACCCGGGCGAGCACCGGCGGAGCACCGCTGCGCGACCACCCGTTCGTCAGGTCGGTCCTCCTCGCCATGTCGGTGGCACTCGGGCGGACGCCGCTCGACGCCGAGGTCGTGACCGAACTCCTCCACAGCGCGCTCGGTGGACTGGACTCGATCGGGGTCAGGCGACTGCGGGCCGCGCTCCGGCACGCCGATCTCGCTGAGGGCCTCGACCGCAGCGCGGACCGCCTGCTGGAAGAGGCGTTCGCCGTCCCCGGTGCACTCATCGGACTCGAGACGCCCTCCGCCGCCCGCGCCCGCTCACTTGCCGACAGCCTCGCCGAGGCGAGCGCGCAGGCGGCGGCGGGCGCTTCGGCCGAGGAGCTCGTCTACGGCCTCTGGTCGCGGAGCAGACTCGAGCGTTCCTGGGTCTCGCTGTCGAAGGGCAGCGGTCAGGCCGCCGAGGAGGCGAACCGCGACCTCGACGCGATCACCCAGCTGGCCGATGCGGCACGTACCTTCGTCGAGGCGGAGCCCGACACCCCGGCCTCCGTCTTCCTCGACCGCCTGCTCGAACAGACGGTCGGCGACGACTCCCTCGCGCCGACGGGCCTCCGGGAGGCGGTCACGATCGCGACGCCCGCCGCCCTGGTCGGGACCGCGTTCGACACGGTCGTCGTCGCCGGCATGCAGGACGGCGTGTGGCCCAACCTGCGGGTCCGCGACTCTCTGCTCGGCGCGTCGGAGCTCGTGGAACTGCTGGAGGGCACGGCCACGGCGACGGCGGACGCACGGCGCGCGGTCCTCCACGACGAGCTCCGACTCTTCGCCCAGGCGACCTCCCGTGCGCACCGGTCGCTCATGATGGTCGCGGTCGTCGACGACGACCACCAGGCGAGCCCGTTCCTCACGCTGCTCCCCGAACCCGATCCGCACCGGGCGTCCCTGTCGCCCCTGTCGCTCCGGGGGCTCGTCGGCACCCTGCGTCGCTCGCTCACCCGCCGGATCCGCCCCGCGGACCCGGCCGAGCGTGCCGCGTCCGCCTCGGCCCTGGCCATCCTCGCGACAGCGGGAGTCCCCGGCGCTCCGACCGAGGAGTGGTACGGCGTGGCCGCACCGAGCTCGACGGCACCGCTCCACGACCCCGCCGTCGAGGAGCTGCCGGTCTCCCCGTCCCGCATGGAGGCCTTCGAGGAGTGCCCGCTGCACTGGGCGATCGCCCGACTGGGCGGCGGAGCCTCCGGGTTCGCCTCCGGGCTCGGCACGATCGTGCACGCCGCGCTCGAACACGCCGAGTCCTCCGACGAGGCCGCGCTCTGGGCGGCGGTGGAGGACCGCTGGGACGAACTCCACTTCGAAGCGGACTGGGAGGGCGCAGCGACGAAACGGCGTGCGGCGGAACTCGTCCACCGGCTGTCCGCGTACCTCCACGACGCGGAGCGCGCAGGAGTGACCTCGATCGGCAACGAGAGCCGGTTCAGCCTCCGCATCCCCATCGGAGAGTTGGGCGGCGCGGCCGTGCTCGGCGGCTCGATCGACCGCGTCGAACTCGTGCCCGACGCCGACGGGACGCGGCGCGTGGTGATCGCCGACCTCAAGACCGGCGGCTCGGCGCCCAGACAGGACCGGGAGGTCGCCGACATGGCGCAGCTCGGTGCCTACCAGCTCGCGCTGGCGTCCGGTGCGATCACCGGTACGGAGGGGCTGCTGAGCGGTGGCGCGAAGCTCATCGTTGTGTCGGCCGGCACGAAGCGCAAGGAGTACTACGACCCGGCCCAGCCCGCCTTCGACGACGAAGCCCTCGAGCGCTTCCGCGAGCGTGTTCTGGCGGACGCGGTCGGCATGGCCGGCGCGGTGTTCGAGGCCCGCGTCGGGACCCACTGCCACGACCCGTTCGCGTTCGGCGAGTGCGCCATCCACGTCGTCCCGGCGGTGAGCTCGTGAGCACGGAGGAGACCTACTCGGCCGAGATGCTCGCCGGCCTGCTCGGCCTCCCGCAACCGACGGCGCAGCAGGTCGAGGTCATCGAGGCCCCCATGGCGCCCGTACTCGTCGTCGCCGGTGCCGGGAGCGGGAAGACCGAGACCATGGCTTCACGCGTCGTGTGGCTGCTCGCCAACCGGCACGTGAACGTCGACGGGATCCTGGGGCTCACCTTCACCAGGAAGGCCGCGGGTGAGCTGGCGGCACGGATCGGCAAGCGGATCGCCGCCCTGCAGGACATCGGGATCCTGGATCCCGCGGCCGACGCGCTCTTCGACCGTCCCGAGGTGTCCACCTACAACGCCTATGCGAACGCCCTGTTCCGCGACAACGCCCTCCTGGTGGGCCGTGAGCCCGAGTCGGTCCTGCTGTCCGAGGCGTCCGCCTGGCGACTCGCGAGGCGCGTCGTGGTCCGACACGGAGACGAACGGCTCGCCACCCTCGGCAAGTCCGTCGACCAGGTGGCCGAGCTCGTCCTCTCGCTGAGTCACGAGCTCGCCGAGATCGACGGCACCCCCGAGGAGCTGCTCGGCTTCGTGGAACGGTTCGTCGGCATCGGCGAGCTCCCCGACGGTGGTCGCGGGGCGTACGCGCAGATCGACCAGGCCGTCGAGGTCGTGGGTGCCCTGCCGGTCCTGCTCGACCTCGCGCACCGGTACGCCGACGAGAAGCGCCGGCAGGGACTCGTCGAGTTCTCCGACCAGGTCGCCCTCGCGCTCGCCGCCTGCGAACGTTCGCCGAAGGTCGCCGCCGTCGCACGCGATCGCGCGGGCGTCGTCCTGCTCGACGAGTACCAGGACACCTCGGTCGTGCAGACCAGACTGCTGTCGACCCTGTTCGCCGACCACCCCGTCATGGCGGTCGGCGACCCGCACCAGTCCATCTACGGCTGGCGCGGCGCGAGCGCGGCGAACCTCGCACGGTTCTCACGCGACTTCGGTCGGGAGGTCGCCGCCACCCAGTTCAACCTGTCCACGAGTTGGCGGAACGACCGCACGGTCCTCGAAGCCGCGAACGTCCTCGTCCGCCCGTTGCAGCAGCAGGCGCAGACGGCGGGGAAGCTGCGAGTCCTCGACCTCGAGCCGAAGCCCGGCGCCGGGGCCGGCTCCCTCGCCGTCGAGTTCCCCGAGACCGGTGCCGAGGAGATCCGGGTGGTCGCCGAGTGGTGCGCGGACCGCTTGCTCGCCGAACGCGGGGGAGATCCGGCCGGTTCGGCCGCGATCCTGTTCCGGGCGCGTCGACCGATGCAGGAGTTCGCCGACGGCCTCGCGGCGCTCGGCGTCCCCCACCACATCCTCGGCCTCGGCGGTCTGCTCTCCTCGCCGGAGATCGTCGACGTGACGGCGGCACTGCGGGTCATCCACGATCCCGGTGCCGGGTCCTCGCTCATCAGACTCTTGAGCGGGCCTCGCTGGCGGATCGGCGTCCACGACCTCGGACACCTCGTGGAGGTGGCCCGGTACCTGCAGGCCATCGACTGGAAGACGAAGCGGTACGACGCCGAACTGGCCGCCCGGCTCCGTGAGTCGGTCGCCGACGACGACGGGCGGTCGATCATCGACGCGCTCGACTTCATCGCCGCGGACCGCGTGCCGGCGGGCCTCGCCGCAGGGTTCACCGACGAGGCGCGTTCGCGTCTCCGGGAGGCCGGACTGGTGTTCGCCTCCCTGCGGCGTCGTGCGGGCAGCGGCCTCCCCGATCTCGTCAGAGCGGTCGAGCGCGAGTTGCGGCTCGACATCGAGGTCGTCGCGAACGAGTCGACCGGCTCCGCGGCGCGCGCTCCGGCCAGACTGCAGGCCTTCCACGACGAGGTCATCTCGTTCATCCAGGCGGAGGAGCAGGTGACGCTCGGCAGCCTGCTGGCGTGGATCGACCGATCGCTCGCCCGAGACGACCTCGGACCGGCGAGCGACGCACCCGACCAGGGTGCTGTCCAATTGCTCACCATCCACGGTTCGAAGGGCCTCGAGTGGGATCATGTCGCGATCCCGCGGCTCGTGGTCGACGAACTGCCAGCCAAGCCGAAGGACGGCAAAGGCTGGGTGCGTCTCGGGACACTGCCGTACGACTTTCGAGGCGACGCGGCGGAGCTGCCGGAGTTCGCCTGGCGGACGGCCGAGACGCGGAAGGAGGTCGTCGACGCTCAGCTCGCCTTCTCGGAGGCGCTCGGCGAACGCGCGCTCGACGAGGAACGCCGGCTCGCGTATGTGGCGGTGACCCGCGCCAAGCACGACCTCCTGCTCACCGGCTCGTTCTGGTCGGGCGATCGCAAGCGGCCCCGTGCTGCGAGCACCTACCTCCTGGAGCTGGCCGCGGCGGGCGTCATCGCACCGCTCCCCGCAGCCTCCGCCTTCGAGGAGAACCCGGTCGACTCCGGTGCTGCGGTCCTCGACTGGCCACTCGATCCGCTCGGCGCGCGTCGGAGCGTCGTCGAGCGGGCGGCGGCCGAGGTCGACCAGCGGCGCGGACGGCCCGAGGCCGAGCTGCTGGCGACCCTCGGTCCCCTCGAGAACGAGCTGACGCTGCTCCTCGAGGAACGACGCCGTGCCGCGACGACGACCGCGCGCGGTGAACTCCCCGTGCGCATCCCCGCGTCCAAGTTCAAGGAGTTCGTCACGGAACCGGAGGCCGCACTCGAACGTCTGCGTCGCCCCGTCCCGCAGCGGCCCTACCGGCAGACCCGTCTCGGCACCCGGTTCCATTCGTGGGTCGAGGCGCACTACGGACGCTTCGGATTGCAGGAGCTGGTCGACGCGCTCCCCGAGGAGCTCGACGTCGAACGCCCGGGGCCGGACGCGTCGGAGGGGATCGGGTTCGACGAGCTCACCGAGCGGTTCCTCGCCTCGGAATGGGCGGACGTACGACCGATCGAGGTCGAGACCGAGATCCACGTGCCGCTCGGCGACACCGGACGGGTGGTGGTCTGCAAGCTCGACGCGGTGTTCGAGCGCGGGGACCGGTTCGAGATCGTCGACTGGAAGACCGGCGCGGTACCCACGACGCCGGAGGACGTGCGGAACGCCTCGTTCCAGCTCGCGCTCTACCGTCTGGCGTACGCGCACCACCGGGAGGTCGACCCCGAGCGCATCGACGCCGTGCTCTACTACGTGAGCCACGACGTGCAGCTCCGGCCGGAACGCCTCTACTCGGAGGAGGAGCTCCTGTCGGAGTGGGAGCGGTCCTTCGGGGAGGCCGCCGAGTCCCAGAGCTCGAACGACGAGGTGTCGATCTGATCCGTGGCGTTCGCGTCCGCGTCGGTTCCAGCGTGGTCGCGATCGTCGTCGGCCTCACCGTCGTCGGTGTCGTCATCGCCCGAGCCGCCGGGATCGCGGCCGAGGGCGCGCTCGAGCTCTGACCGGTCATAGGTGTCGGTCTGCATGGCGATGCCGGGGGAGGACGAGCCGATCGGCGTGCGGTCGAGCATGTCCTCGACCTCGTCGACGTCGAGGACCGGTCCGGTCGTGGTGCCGAGGGGGTCCGTCACGTCGCCGAGCACGCGGTCGACGAGCCCGTCGAGCATCGCGACGGCGTCCTCGACGATGGTCTCGTCGTGGCTGTCGCGACCGTGCAGGAGCCAGCGGGCGATCTCGAGTTCCGCGTACAGGCGCGCGCGGAGCGTGACGAAGCGGTCGGGTCCGCGGGAGCACGAGGCCGCGTAGGCGGACAGCGCCTGCTCGCCGGTCGCGCCGAGCGTCGCGATCCAGTGGAGGTCGAGGGCCGGGTCGCCGACCCGCAGCGAGCCCCACTCGATGACGCCGTTGACCAGGCCGTGGCCGTCCTGACGGATGACGAGAACCCGGTCGGCGGCGAGGGATCCGTGGATGACGGTGGGCTGGAACTGCCAGAGTGAGTGGTCCTCGACGGCCGCCTGCCAGCGCTCCCGGACGGCGGTCGGGAGAAGCCTCGTCTCGGCGGCGCGGGACACGATGCGGTGTGCGTCCGCCCGGATGAGCTCGGTGGACAGCAGCGGGAGGCCCGCTTCCGCGATGAAGGCCGTCGGGAGGGAGTGGATCGCGGCGACCGCGGCACCGAGCGAGTCGGAGAGGACCTCGTCGCGGCCGAGCGCGGTCGGGTCGAGGTGACTGCCGGCCACGAAGTCGAGCACCACGGCGCGAGTGCCGTCGACGGGCAGTTGGCCCACGACGGTCGGGGCGTCGAAGGGCAACCTGCTGCGGATACCCGGCGTGAGTGCGCGAAGGGCGATGAGGTCCGCGGACTGCTCCGTCTCGGCCTGCTGTGAGGTCGGGATGCGCACGATGAGCTCGCGCCCGTCAGCCGTCACGAGACGGGCCGCGTCGTAGTTCCCCTCGCCGCCGGCGGTGTGCGCGCCGGACCCGCGGACCTGGAGGTCGGCGACGGCCGAGGTGGCCAACGCGGCTAGAGTGAGATGGGATCTGGCCATGACATCCAGGGTACGGGGCCGTCCCGGTGAGCCGCGCTCGCCACGCCCTCAGAGAGGTTGTCCATGACGATTCAGGTTCGCGCACTCGCCGGTCTACCGCTTGCGAGAGGCGGACTCGACCGTCACGGCGAGCTCCGTTCACGACCGGACGTGCTCGACGGACTGCGGGTCGATCCGAACGCCCGAGCCGTCGTCCTCCGCGGCCGGCGCGCACTCGTGACCGGCGACGCGCTCGACCTCCTGGATCCCTCGGACCTGCCCGAGCCGGAGCTCATGGTCTACCTCGGAAGCACCGTCGAGGACACCCCGGAAACACCAACGGGCACCGACATCCTGCTGTGGGTCCTCGCCGACGCCGATGCCGACGCGATCACCGAGCATGAGGACCGCTGGTTCGACCTCCGTCGGAGCGGACACCGGCTGTCCGACCGCGACGTCGGGATCCTGGCGACGTCGCTGGCGATCGCCGGCTGGCACCGAGCCGAGCCGTTCTGTGCGCACTGCGGCTCGCCGACCACCGTCCACAACGCCGGGTGGGCACGGCATTGCCCGGTCGACGGCAACGAACTCTTCCCGCGCATGGATCCCGCGGTCATCGTCGCGGTCGTCGATCCTCAGGGACGGATACTGCTCGGGTCGAACGCGATGTGGGAGCACAACCGGTATTCACTGCTGGCTGGCTACGTCGATGCCGGCGAGTCTCTCGAGCAAGCCGTCGCCCGCGAGATCTTCGAGGAGTCGGGGATGCGTCTCGGCACTCCCGTCTACCTCGGTTCGCAGCCGTGGCCGTTCCCGCGCTCGCTCATGCTCGGCTTCGTCGCCCCGCTCGCGGAGGATCAGGATCCGGAGGCGCTCGTCCCGGACGGCCAGGAGATCCTCGACCTCCGGTGGTTCACGCGGGAGGAACTCGAGGACCCGGCCACCGACGTCATCCTCCCCGGACCGTCGTCGATCGCACGAGCCGTGATCGACGAGTGGCTTCGCGGATCCTGGTCTCGATGAGGCGCGGCACCACCGAGGGGCCCCGATGAGCAGTCCGGCCGAACTGCTGGCCGGACTCGACCCCGACCAGGCCGTCGCAGCGGAGGCGCTCCGCGGACCCGTGTGCATGCTCGCCGGCGCAGGCACCGGCAAGACCCGCGCGATCACCCATCGCATCGCCTACGGGGTCGCGACCGGGACCTACACGGCGTCGCGCGTCATGGCGCTCACCTTCACCAGCCGCGCCGCTGCTGAACTGCGTGGTCGGCTCCGGGCGCTCGGAGCCGAGGGCGTCTCGGCCAGGACCTTCCACGCCTCCGCGCTCTCGCAGCTGAACTTCTTCTGGCCCCAGGTCGTCGGCGGTCAGGTGCCCGCGCTCGTCGAGAGCAAGGGCCGGGTGCTCGGGCACGCAGCCGAACGGCTCCGGTTGCGGGTCGACACCGCGACCCTGCGCGACGTGGCGGGCGAGATCGAATGGCGCAAGGTGTCCGGCCTGACCCTCGAGCAGTATGCGGCGTCGAACCGGCCGCTGCCGGCCAAGCTGTCCCTCGAGCAGGTCGTCTCGCTCCAGGAGACCTACGAGCAGTTGAAGGACGAGCGCCGGCGCATCGACTTCGAGGACGTCCTGCTCGCCTGCGCCGGCATGATCGAGACCGAGCCCGCCGTCGCCATGCAGGTGCACGAGCAGTACCGCTTCTTCGTCGTGGACGAGTACCAGGACGTCTCGCCGCTGCAGCACCGACTCCTCGAACTCTGGCTGGGCGGTCGACGGGACGTGTGCGTCGTCGGCGACGCGAGCCAGACCATCTACTCCTTCGCCGGTGCCCGTTCCGACTACCTGCTCGACTTCCCGACCAGGTACCACGACGCCACGGTCGTCCGGCTCGAGCGCAACTACCGCTCCGCCCCGCCGGTCGTGGCCGCGGCGAACACGCTCATGCGGGGGCGCCCGGGGGCGTTGCACCTCTCAGCGGCCACCGCACGCGACGACGAGGGCACCCAGACCGCACGCCCTGAGACGCCGGCGGTCGGCCTGCGGCAGTACCCGAACGAGCTGTCCGAGGCGAGAGGCGTCGCCTCGGAGATCCTCGTGCAGCTGCAGGCGGGCGTCCCGGCCTCGGAGATCGCCGTGCTCTACCGGATCAACGTCCAGGCGGCGGCGTTGGAGACGGCCCTCGGCGAAGCCGGCATCCCCTACGTCATGCACGGCTCCAAGCGCTTCTTCGAGCTGCCCGAGGTACGGCAGGCCCTGCTCCAGCTCCGCGCTGCCTCCGTCTCGATCAGTGGTGAGCCCCTGTTCAAGTCCGTGAGCGACGTGCTCCGGTCGCTCGGCTGGAGCCAGGACCCGCCCGACGGCGGCGGCGCGGTGCGCGACCGCTGGGAGTCGCTCAACGCGATCATGGGGCTCGTCGACCAGGCGCCGGAGGGGACCTCGTTCCGCGCCTTCACGGATGAGCTGCAACTGCGGCAGGCCGCGCAGCACGAGCCGACGGTCGAGGCGGTCACGCTGGCGACCCTGCACTCGGCGAAGGGCCTCGAGTGGGAGGCCGTGCACCTCATCGGGCTCTCCGAGGGCTATCTGCCGATCTCCTACGCGAAACAGTTCGAGCAGGCGGACGAGGAACGGAGGCTCCTCTACGTCGGCATCACGCGCGCCAAGCGGCTGCTCAACCTGTCCTGGTCCGAGACGCAGCAACGCGGTGGTCGTCGCGAGCCGTCGCGATTCCTGGCAGAGCTCGGCATGCGCACCTCGAGTGCTCCCGGACGACGCGGCGCCTGACCCCACCGGTCGCGGCGTCGACCACCAGCTGGGTGCTCGCGAGGATGGGCTGGGACGCGTCGAGGTGTCGGAGCACCAGACGGGTCACGCGGGTCGCGACCTCCGCACCGAGGAGCTGGGTGTCGAGTGGCGAGCGGTGCCCGAGAAGCTGGGAGGCGACGGCCGGCCAGGCCGGGTCGTCGTCGGTGCGGTGCAGCTCGACGCAGTGCAGGCACGGCCCTGAGCCGGGTGTCACGAACGGCCCGATCCGGACGACACGATCGCTGAACACGACCGGCAGGTGCGGGACGTCGTCGCGCAGCCACCGCGTGTACCGACTCGGCGGGATGACGAAGTCGGCGACGAGGACGGCGACGTCGACCCGGCCAGGGTGCGACCCGGCTCCGGTCGACCCGGACTCCGGTGGCAGGAGTGCGACCGCCTCCTGCTCGGAGAGGAGGCGTCGGAGGAGCTCGGCCGCCAGGCTCGCGCCGTCCACGACGACCCGGTGCGTCACGGCGGGGCCGGAGGTGGGGCCGCCGTGCTCGATCACCGGGTCGAGCGTCGAGAGGACGCGATCGATCTCGTGGGCTGGGATGTCGAAGGCGTCCGCGAGTCGTCGTTCGACCAGAGCCGGGAAGCCGGCACGCAGTGCCGCGACGACCTGCTCGGTCTCGGTCCGGACGCTGTCGAGCACGACCGCTTCATCGACTCCCACCTGCAGGCTGTGAGGGGTTCGCCAGAGCAGCGGTCTCCTGGGATCGAGGCGCGTCGTCATCCATCGATGATGGCGGGTCGACGACCGGTCGCGTCGGCACTCTCCACAGCCCGCCCGGAAGGACGAGCTGTGGAGCGTCGCCGTGGATCAGACCGGGGGGCCGCCGGCACCGTTCGGGCCGGAGGGCTCCGAACCGGGCTCGTCGTCGTGCTGGTCGCCGCGTTCCTCGCCACGGAGGAGGTCTTCGAGCGCGAGATCCATCTCGTCCTGCTCGGGGCGCTCACCCCTGGCCTCAGCTTCGAGGCGCGCGATGAGCGCCTCCGGGGCGTCGATGTCGGCTGCGGTCGGCACGAGGTCGGGGTGCGACCACAGGGCGTCGCGCTGCGCGGTACCGACGGCGTCGGTGACCTGCTGCCACATCTGCGCAGCCTCGCGCAGCCGGCGGGGTCGCAGCTCGAGTCCCACGAGCGCGCCCAAGGCCTGTTCGGCCGGCCCACCGGCGGCGCGGCGTCGGCGGACGGTCTCCGCGATGGCCGCGGAGCGGGGGAGACGCTCGGTGGCTGCCGCGGTGACCACGTCGACCCAGCCCTCGATGAGGGCGAGCGTCGTCTCGAGTCGGGCGAGGCTCGCGTCCTGCGCCTCGGTTCGGGCGGGGATGAGCGCACCGCTCGTCATGGCCTCTCGGAGTTCCTCGGGGTTCGACGGGTCGAAGCTCTCGGCGAGCTCCTCGAGTCGCTCGGTGTCGATCCGGATGCCGCGTGCGAAGTCGGTGATCGAGGAGATGAGGTGCAGGCGGAGCCAGCGGGCGTGGCGGAAGAGTCGTGCGTGCGCGAGTTCACGGACCGCGAGGTAGATCTGGACCTGATCCGCCGGGATGTCGAGACCCTCGCCGAAGTCGGCGACGTTCTGGGGCACCAGGGCGGCCTCGTTGTCGTCGAGCAGTGGGATGCCGATGTCGCCGCCGGAGACGACCTCCTTGGAGAGCTGACCGACGACCTGTCCGAGCTGCATCGCGAAGAGCGTGCCGCCGATGCCGCGGACGAGCTGTCCGGCGTTCGCGATCATGCTCGACAGCTCCTCGGGCGCGCGTTCCGTGAGCACGCCGGTCAGGGCGTTCGCGATGTTCGTGGCCACCGGCTCGGCGAGCTGCGTCCAGAACGGCATCGTCTTCGTGGCCCAGCGCGTCCTCGTGTACAGGGCCGGTTCGCTCGACAGCTCGGCCACGTCGGTGACGTCGGCGAGCCACAGGGAGGCGATGTGGAACGCCTGCTCGAACGCCGCACGCTGCTCGGGCGTCGTGTCCTGGGAGCCGTCCCCGGCGATGGTCTTCGCCTGCTGGAGCGAGGTGTCCCAGTTGATGCCGTCGCCACCGGAGCGGAGTGCGCCCTGGAGCTGCGACATGAGCGCAGCGAGACTGGCCGGATCGCTGGGAAGGCCGGCGGCGCCGGCGAGCTGGCTCGGGTCGAACGAACCGTTGCCGGAGAGGAGCTCGCGGAGCATGTCGCGGAACTCGTCCTCCGGACTCTTGTCGGAATCCTCTGGCACGTCAGCCGCCTCTCAGATAGCTCGGTGCTGGGCCTTCTACGCTAGTCGCACCTCGCTGAAGAATCGCCGGGGTATGGTTGGTCGGGTTTCCGCCCACCGCGAACACTCCGGAAGGCTTGCATGTCGCTCTTCGCCGATGAGGCTCCCACCGCTTCGGCGCCGACCGGTCAGGGTCGCAATCGTCGCGCTCGGTTCGGTTGGATCGTGCTCAGCCTCTCGCTCGTCCTCCTCGGCGTGCTGTCGGCGGTTCCCGCGCCGTACGTCATCGAACAGCCGGGTCCCGTGTTCAACGTGCTGGGTACGACCGAGGGTGACGACGGCGACGTCCCGCTCATCGAGGTCCACGACGAGCAGACCTACGACACCGGCGGCACGCTCGACATGTTGACGGTCCAGCTGGTCGGGAATCCGCAACGGAGCCCGGGCTGGCTCGACATCGTCTCGGCCTGGTTCGACCCGAGCCGCGCCGTCGTGCCGATGGACCTCTACTTCCCGCCCGGCGTCACGACCGAGCAGCGCGACGAGCAGAACGCGACCCTCATGGTCGACTCGCAGCAGGACTCGGTCGCGGCGGCGTTGCGCGAGCTCGGGTACGAGGTTCCCGAGCACATCGTGGTGGCACAGATCGCTGAGGGTGCGCCCGCGCAGGGGGTGCTGCGGCTCGACGACGAGATCGTCGCGGTCGACGGCACGCCCGTGACCGACCTGGCCGGCCTGCGGGACGCGATCAACGCCAACGGTACGGACAAGCCGGTCACGCTCGACATCGTGCGTGGGGGAGTGGCGAGCACCGTCGAGATCACGCCGACGACCGCGACCGCGTCCGACGGGACGACCTCGACCGTGATCGGCATCGGTACCAAGACCACCTACGACCTCCCCGTCGACATCACCATCCAGCTCGACAACGTCGGCGGCCCGAGCGCCGGCATGATGTTCGCGCTCGGCATGATCGACCTGCTCACCCCGGGTGAGCTCAACGGCGGGAAGGACGTCGCCGGTACCGGGACGATCGACGCCGACGGGAACGTCGGCGCGATCGGCGGCATCCGGCAGAAGCTGTTCGGCGCGAAGGACGCCGGGGCCGAGTGGTTCCTGGCACCGGAGAGCAACTGCGACGAGGTCGCCGGACACGTCCCCGACGGCTTGACGGTCTTCGCCGTGAAGACCCTCGACGATTCGCTCACAGCGCTCAAGGCCATCGCGGACGGAGCCGACACGAGCAAGCTGCCCACCTGCTCGGCCGGTTGACCACTTCGGGCGCTCTCCCAGCCCGGCCGCTTTAGGATGGGTGGGACGACCCCTATCTGAAGAGGCCACACGTGACATCCGCAGCAGCAGAGAAGCCCCTGTCCACTCAGCGCCGACGCGCCCCGATCGCGATCACGGTGGCGATCATCGCCGCGCTCCTCATCGGGTTCTTCGTGTTCTCGGGGTTCTACGCCGACCTGCTGTGGTTCCAACAGCTCGGCTTCACCGAGGTCCTGACCACGCAGTGGATCGCGGCGATCGCCATGTTCCTCGTCGGGTTCGTGGGGATGGCCCTCCCTGTCTGGCTGGCCATCGAGATCGCCTACCGGACCCGTCCGGTCTACGCGAAGCTCAGCTCGCAGGTCGACCGCTACCAGCAGGTGGTCGAGCCGCTCCGCCGACTCGCGACCTACGGGATCCCGGCGCTCTTCGGGCTCTTCGGCGGTGTCGCCGCGGCCTCGCGCTGGCAGCTGGTGCTGCTGTGGATGAATGGCACCCCGTCCGGCACCAAGGACCCGCAGTTCAACCTCGACGTGTCGTTCTACCTCTTCGACCTGCCGTTCTTCCAGGCCGTGGTCGCCTTCTCCTCGGCGGTCGTCCTGATCGCCCTCATCGCAACCGCCGTCGTCACCTACCTCTACGGAGGCATCCGGGTGGTCAGCCGCGAGGTCTGGATCTCCATGGCGGCCCGCGTGCAGATCTCGGTGCTCGCCGCGCTGTACCTGATCCTGCAGGCCGTCAGCCTCTGGCTCGACCAGTACACGACACTGAACGACACCGGCACGCTGATCACCGGCGCCTCGTACACCGACGTCGCCGCGACCATCCCCGGTCGGGTCATCCTCGCCGGGATCGCGCTCATGGTCGCCGTCCTGTTCGTCGTGACCGCGTTCACCGGCCGCTGGCGTCTGCCGCTCGTCGGTACCGCGCTGCTCATCGTCGCGTCCCTCATCGTCGGCAGCCTCTACCCGTGGATCGTCCAGCGTTTCCAGGTGGAGCCGAACGCGAAGAGCCTCGAGACGCCGTACATCAAGCGGAACATCGACATGACCCGCGACGCCTACGGGATCGCCGACGTCGAGGAGGAGGAGTACGCGGCCACCACCGACGCGACGCCCGGAGCGCTCCGTCAGGACGCCGAGACCACGGCGAACATCCGGATCATCGACCCGTCGCTCGTGAGCGCCTCGGTTGCGCAGCTCGAGCAGTTCAAGCAGTTCTACTCCTTCGACAAGCAGCTCGACGTCGACCGCTACAACATCGACGGCAAGACCCAGGACGCCGTCGTCGCGGTCCGCGAGCTGAACGTCGCCGGCCTCGACAACTCGCAGTCGTGGATCAACAACACCGTCGTTTACACCCACGGGTACGGTCTGGTCGCCGCGTACGGCAACCAGCGCTCGGCCTCCGGTGAGCCGGTCTTCCTCGAGTCGGGCATCCCCACCACCGGCGCGCTCGGCGACTTCGAGCCGCGCGTGTACTTCGGTGAGCAGTCGCCCGACTACTCCATCGTCGGCGCTCCCAAGGGCGCGGACCCGGTGGAGCTCGACTACCCGTCGGGCACCCAGGGTGAGTCGCAGACCTACACGACCTTCGACGGCGACGGCGGGCCCAAGCTCGACAACGTCTTCAAGAAGCTCGTCTACGCGCTCAAGTTCCAGTCGGAGCAGATCTTCCTCTCCGACTCCGTGAACAGCCAGTCGCAGATCCTCTACGACCGCGACCCGCTCACCCGGGTCCAGAAGGTCGCTCCCTACCTGACGCTCGACTCCGACCCCTACCCGTCCGTGGTGGACGGTCAGATCGTCTGGATCGTCGACGGCTACACGACGAGCGCCAGCTACCCCTACTCGAAGACCGTGAGCCTGTCCGACACGATCTCCGACTCGGTCACGCCGGCGCAGAACTACGCGCTCGACGACGTCAACTACATCCGGAACTCGGTGAAGGCGACCGTCAACGCGTACGACGGCAAGGTGACGCTCTACAGCTGGGACGACCAGGATCCGATCCTCAAGACCTGGCAGAAGGTGTTCCCGTCGACGGTCAAGCCGATGTCGGACATGTCCGGCGATCTGATGAGCCACGTCCGGTACCCGGCCGACCTCTTCAAGGTCCAGCGTTCGGTGCTCGGCCAGTACCACGTCACCAACGCCGGTTCGTTCTACTCGAGCGAGGACGCGTGGGTCACCCCCAACGACCCGCAGTCGACCGACACGGAGAAGAAGTACCAGCCGCCGTACTACCTGACGATGCAGCTGCCCGAGCAGGACGCGCCGTCCTTCTCCCTGTACTCCACGTTCATCCCGCGTCAGGGCGGTGAGCAGTCGCGGAACGTGCTGACCGGCTACCTCGCGGTCGATGCGAACGCCGGCGCCGAGGACGGCAAGCGGAGCTCCGACTACGGCAAGATCAGACTCTTGACCCTGCCGAAGGACGACACCGTGCCGGGCCCCGGCCAGGTGCAGAACACCTTCGACTCCGATCCGAGCGTGTCGAGCCAGATCAACATCCTGAAGCAGGGCCAGACCGAGGTGCTGAACGGCAACCTGCTGACCGTGCCGGTCGGTGGCGGTCTGCTCTACGTGCAGCCGGTCTACGTGAAGTCCACCGGCGACACGAGCTTCCCGCTCCTGCAGAAGGTGCTCGTCGCCTTCGGCGACCAGATCGCCTTCGAAGACACGCTGGACGAGGCGCTCGACGTCCTGTTCGGCGGCGACTCGGGTGCGGATGCGGGAGACACCAACGTCCCGGGCGACAGCACGACGCCCCCGACGGACGGCACGGACACCGGCGGCGGAACCGACACGGGTTCGACCCCGAGCACGGGCGACCCGACGGTGGATGCGCAGATCAAGACCCTGCTCGACCAGGCGAAGGCAGCGATGGTCGAGAAGGACGCGGCCATGGCGAGCGGTGACTGGGCTGCCTACGGGGTGGCGGACAAGAAGATCTCCGACGCACTGGCGCAGGCGCTCGCACTGCTGAACGGCTGACTCCGAGCCTGCAATCCGAACGGCGTCGCCCTGACGGGCGGCGCCGTTCGGCGTTCCAGGAGGAGGGATTCGGCCGGAATCGGAGTGCTTGGCGGCACGCGATTTGCACGCCCCCAGAATGCATGCTAGGTTTATCTCTTGTGCCGCAGGGTGGAGCAGTTCGGTAGCTCGCTGGGCTCATAACCCAGAGGTCGTAGGTTCAAATCCTGCCCCTGCAACAGAAAAGATGAAATCCCGGTCTCCTCGAGACCGGGATTTCGTCGTTTCCGGGGATGATCGCCCGCCGTCGGCGGGCTGTGGGTCAGCCCATCGTCGCGACGTGGAGGCCGAACGCCGCGGCCACGCCGGCGTTGGTGACCGCACCCGCGTGGATGTTGACGCCCGCGCGAAGTGCTGCGTCGGCCGCCACTGCGTCGTTCGTGCCCTGGTCGGCGATGGCGAGTGCGTACCGGAGGGTGGCGTTGGTCAGCGCGCGCGTCGAGGTCTCCGGGACGGCACCGGGCATGTTGGCCACGCAGTAGTAGAGGCTGTCGTGGACACGGAACGTGGGGTCGTCGTGCGTCGTCGGCCGTGAGCCCTCGAAACAGCCGCCCTGGTCGATCGCGATGTCGACGAGCACCGAGCCGGGCTTCATGTCCGCCACCATGGCGTCGGTGACGAGCTTCGGGGCCTGGGCCCCGGGGATGAGCACCGAGCCGATGACGAGGTCGGCGTCGCGGAGCTGCTCCGCGATCTCGTACGCCGATGACGGCCTGGTCTGGATCTGCCCGCTGAAGCGGTTCTCCAGCTCGCGCAGGCGAGGGATGGAAATGTCGATGATCGTGACGTCCGCCTGCATGCCGAGCGCGTTGGCTGCTGCGTGCTCGCCGGCGACCCCGCCGCCGATGACGACGACCTTCGCCTTGGGGGTTCCGGGCACGCCGCCCAGCAGGATCCCTCGTCCACCGGTGGCGCGCATGAGGTGGTAGGCGCCGACTTGCGTGGACAGTCGTCCTGCGACCTCGCTCATCGGCTGCAGGAGCGGCAGGGAGCGGTTGGGGAGCTGCACGGTCTCATAGGCGATCGCGGTGGTCCCAGAGGCGATCAGGGCGTCGGTGAGCGGACGGTCCGCCGCGAGGTGGAGGTAGGTGAAGAGCGTCTGGTCGGCCCGCAGGAAGTCGTACTCGGCGGCGACGGGCTCCTTCACCTTGAGCAGGAGGTCGCCCGCCGCCCAGACGGAGGCCGCGTCGGTGGCGATGGTCGCGCCGGCGGCACGATACGCCTCGTCGAGATTGCCGGACCCGAGGCCGGCGCCCGCCTGGACGACGACCTCATGGCCGTGTCGGACGAGTTCGTGGACGCCGCCTGGCGTCGCCGCGACCCGGTTCTCGTTGTTCTTGATCTCCGTGGGGATGCCGATTCGCATGGCTGGTTCCTCTCGCAGGCTGGGCCAAGGCTCGGCTCTCCCGCTCATCGGTGGACGGTGTGCGACTATTCTGAGGTTGCTGCGTTTCAGCCGGATGAACACCGCAGCTTTCGCGGAATTCATGTCTGAATTCGATGATGCTTCGGCTGAAGAGGAGAGTGGGCGCAGGATGACGAACAATCTGCACGGGCGGGCGGACCTCGACGACGTCGACCACGCACTGCTGCGGCTCCTGCAGGAGAACGCGCGCATGACGAACGCCCGCATGGCGGAGCTCGTCGGCATCGCCCCCTCGACGTGCGTCGCCCGGGTGCGGTCGCTCGTCGATCGCGGCGTGATCACGGGGTTCTCGGCGTGTATCGACCCGGTCGCGGTCGGGCTCGGTCTCGAGGCGCTCATCAGCGTCAACATCAGGGCGGGGGCTCGCGCCCGTATCGCCGAGTTCAGCTCCGGCATCCGACAGCTCCCGGAGGTCGTGCAGGTGTTCTTCCTCGGCGGCTCCGAGGACTTCGTCATCCATCTCGCGGCTCGGGACAGTGCCCACATCCGCGACTTCGTCGTCGAGCATCTGTCGGCCGATCCGACGGTCGCCTCGACCCGCACGAGCCTGGTCTTCGATCACTCGTTCATCGGCGTCGCGGTGGGGGAGTGAGGGCGATCCACGCCGGTACCGGCCGGACGAAGGTCACGAACGCATAACGAAGGAGTTCGGCGGAAAACCCTGACCATGTTCGGTTTTGCCAGGGAGGCCGTGCGCGATGTCCGCCTTTTGGGGGATCCTCGATTAGCCAGCAGCTGTGAGTTTCGTTAGCGTTGTCGACGGCCCGCAAGGGCTGACCTACGTAACCGCGTCCCGCCCCCTGTCGCCCCGTGACGGCGTGCTGGACGTACGGTCGAACGCCACGCGGTAGCCGTTGTCGCCCCACGTGATCCGAGCCCGCGCGCTGTCCATCAGTGCGCCGATGGGGCGGATCGAGAGCCGTTCGACCCGGCCTGACGATCGACAGGAAGAGCGCACCGCGGTTCCGCGTGCGCTTCCAGGAGAACACATGACCGAAACGATTGCCGTCTCCGCGACGGGACTGTACAAGGTCTTCGGCAGGAAGCCGAAGGAAGCCGTGAAACGCCTGCAGGCCGGTGCCTCGCGTGACGAACTCGCCTCCGGCGGGACCACCGCAGCTGTCATCGACGCCTCGTTCGAGGTGAAACAGGGCGAGATCTTCGTCGTGATGGGCCTCTCCGGCTCGGGCAAGTCGACGCTGATCCGGATGCTCAACGGCCTGCTCGAACCGACGGCGGGCACCGTGACCATCGCCGGGAAGCCGATCTCGGGGGTGTCCTCGAAGCAGCTGCGTGCGGTCCGACAGGACAACATCTCGATGGTCTTCCAGCACTTCGCCCTGCTGCCGCACCGCACGGTGCTCGAGAACGCCGCCTACGGACTC
This sequence comes from Plantibacter sp. CFBP 13570, assembly GCF_014841395.1. Lineage (NCBI taxonomy): Bacteria > Bacillati > Actinomycetota > Actinomycetes > Micrococcales > Microbacteriaceae > Plantibacter > Plantibacter sp. CFBP 13570. Next base: position 22,672 of record NZ_JACYTW010000017.1, read on the forward strand.
GAGGTGAAGGGTGTGCCGGCCGCTGAACGACGCGAGCGGGCCCAGGCCGTCGTCGAGCGCGTCGGGCTCGCAGGCTGGGAGGACAAGCTCCCGGGCCAGCTCTCGGGTGGGATGCAGCAGCGCGTCGGCCTCGCCCGCGCACTCGCCTCGGACACCGACATCCTCCTCATGGACGAGGCGTTCTCCGCGCTCGATCCCCTCATCCGCCGCGAGATGCAGGAGCAGCTCGTCGAGCTGCAGGCCGAGCTCGGCAAGACCATCGTGTTCATCACCCACGACCTCAACGAGGCGATGTTCCTCGGCGACCGGATCGCCGTCATGCGCGACGGCCGGATCGTCCAGGTCGGCACCCCGAACGACATCCTGACCGACCCGGCGAACGACTACGTCGCCCAGTTCGTGCAGGACGTCGACCGCGCCCGCGTCCTGACCGCCGGTGGTGTGATGGAACCCGCGCGCTCCGTCGTCTCCGCGTCCGCCGGACCTCGGGCCGCCCTGCGCATCATGCGCGACCTGCAGACCTCGACCGCCTTCGTGGTCGGTCCGGGTCGGCAGCTCCTCGGCGTCGTCCGCGACAAGGACGTGCTGCGCCTCGTCCGTGCGGGCGACCACGAGCTCGGCAGCGTCATCACCGCCGACCTCGCCACGGTCTCGCCGGAGGCGGCGCTCGTCGACCTCTTCGAGTCCGCCGTCGAGAGTGCCCTGCCCGTCGCCGTCGTGGACGAGCGGACGCGCCTGCTGGGCGTCGTCCCGCGGGTGACCCTGCTCGCCGCCGTCGGCAACGTCCCGACCAACACGGACGAGATCAGCCTCGTCGGGCCGCCGGCGACGGTGCCCGTCGAGCTCATCACGGCGACCCTGCGGTCGACCGCGGAGGACCCGCAGCACCCCGACGACGTGACCTCGTCGATCGAGACCAGCGCCGCCGAACCGGCAGCGAGCCTGCCGGAAGGGAGTGTCCGATGAACGGCATCCGTCTCCAGTCGTCCGGGTTCCTGGACGCCATCACCCGCCCCGAGATCGGAGCGTGGGTCGAAGCCTTCGTCGACTTCATCACCGACGTCTTCCAGCCCGTCTTCGACGTCATCCGGAGCGTCTTCCAGGGGCTGTACGACGGCGTCGACCTCGTGCTCAGTGGTCCGCCGTTCTGGGTGATCATCATCGTCGCCGCCCTGCTGGCCTTCGTCGCACGGGGCCCGGTGTTCGCCATCGGCTCCGCGGTCGGGCTGTTGATCATCGTCGGCGTCGAGCAGTGGGACAACGCGATGGACTCGCTCTCGCTCGTGCTTGTGGCCGGACTCATCGCCATCGTGATCGGGATCCCACTCGGCATCCTGGCGGCGCGCTCGAAGGTCGCGTCGTCGATCATCCGGCCGTTGCTCGACTTCATGCAGACGACTCCCGCGTTCGTCTACCTCATCCCCGCGCTCATCCTGTTCCGCATCGGCGTCGTCCCGGGCATCGTCGCGACGATCGTCTTCGCGCTGGCCCCGGCCGTCCGTCTCACGGAACTCGGGATCCGCAACGTCGACCGCGAGGTCGTCGAGGCCGGCAACGCGTTCGGCGCTTCCTCCTGGCGGATCCTCCGCCAGATCCAGCTGCCGCTCGCGATGCCGAACATCATGGCCGGTGTCAACCAGGTCATCATGCTCTCGCTCTCGATGGTCGTCATCGCCGGCATGGTGGGCGCCGGCGGCCTGGGTGGCGACGTCGTCAAGAGCCTCTCCCGGATCGACATCCAGCTCGGCTCCGAAGCGGGCCTGTCGGTCGTCATCCTGGCGATCTTCCTGGACCGTCTCACGGCTTCCCTCGGCGGCGGTCGCAAGCAGCGCGGGAAGCGCACGAAGGCTGCCCCGTCCTCGCCCGGCGGGATCCGACCGGCGCCTGCCTCGAGCACCACGACGACTGACAGCACCGCCTCCGGTGAGGAGCAGCGCACTCCCGCCGAGTCGCCGACCACCGTGCGGTGACCCACCGGCACACAGCTTCCATCCGACGACACCGATCCCCGCGTCACGCGGGACGAAAGGAATCATCGAACATGCAGTACCGCACCAAGATCGCAACCACCATCGCAGCGGGGGCGGCGGCGACGCTCGCCATCTCCGGCTGCTCCGCGGGCGCCTCGGACGAGACGCTCGAGAACGGCGACAAGCAGGCGGTGACCATCGCCGTGTTCAGCGGCTGGGACGAGGGCATCGCGGCCTCCGAGCTGTGGAAGGCCGTGCTCGAGGAGCAGGGCTACGACGTCACCCTCGAGGAGGCGGAGCCCGCCCCGGTGTTCTCCGGCCTCAGCACCGGTGACTACGACCTGACGCTCGACGTCTGGCTGCCGACCACGCACGCGAGCTACATCGAGAAGTTCGGTGACGACGTCGTCGACCTCGGCGCCTGGAACACCGACGCCAAGCTCACGATCGCCGTCAACGAGGACGCCCCTGTCGACTCGCTCGAGGACCTCGCGGCCAACGCGGACCTCTTCGACAGTCGCCTCGTCGGCATCGACCCCGGTGCCGGACTGACCGAGGCCACCCAGGACAAGGTCATCCCCGAGTACGGCCTCGACGACTGGGAGTTCCTGACCTCGGGCACTCCTGCCATGCTCTCGGAGCTGAAGGCCGCGACCGACGCCGGCGAGAACATCGCCGTCACGCTGTGGCGTCCGCACTGGGCCTACGACGCGTTCCCGATCAAGGACCTCGAGGACCCGAAGGGCGCCCTCGGAGATGCCGAAGGCATCCACAGCTTCGGCAAGGCCGACTTCGCGGACGAGTACCCGACGCTCGCCGGGTGGCTGAAGGACTTCGACTTCGACTCGGAGCGACTGTTCTCGCTCGAGAACGCGATGTTCAACGAGGGTGACTCGAAGGACTACGCGCCCGTCGTCAAGCAGTGGATCAGCGACAACCAGGAGTACGTGGACTCGCTCACCAAGTAGCGGATCGATGAGACGACGGGCACCGGAGCGATCCGGTGCCCGTCGTCTTGTGCATCAGGGCGTCAGCCGCGGAGTCGGGCGAGGCCGTCGACGGCCCGCTCCAGCACCTCGACGCGCTTGCAGAACGCGAACCGGACCAGTGACGCGTAGTCCGGGTCGTGCCGGTCGAGGCAGAACGCCGACATCGGCACCGCCACGACACCGGCGAGCTCGGGCAGTGCCCGGCAGAACGCTGCAGCATCGTCGAAGCCCAACGGGGTCGCATCGGCCACGATGAAGTAGGTACCGTCCGGTCGGAAGGTGTCGAAACCGGCGGCGGAGAGGCCCGCGCTCAGGAGGTCCCGTTTGCCGCGCAGGCCGTCGGCGATGGCCGTGAATGCGGCGTCGGGCAGTCGGAGTCCGGTCGCCATCGCCGGCTGGAACGGTGCGCCGTTGACGTAGCTGAGGTATTGCTTGACCGTCGTGACGGCCGTGACGAGTTCGCGGGGTCCGCTCAACCAGCCGATCTTCCAGCCGGTCGTGCTGAAGGTCTTGCCACCGGACGAGATCGTGAGTGTGCGTCCGGCGGCACCCGGCAGGGTCGCGATGGGGACGTGCCGGACGTCGAAGGTCAGGTGCTCGTAGACCTCGTCGGTCACGATGATCGCATCGTGGCGCTCCGCCAACTCGGCGATCAGGTCGAGCGTCGCGCGGTCGAGGACGGTGCCGGTCGGGTTGTGCGGGGTGTTGACCAGGATGACCCTGGTCCGGTCGGTGACGGCGGCGCGGAGCTCGTCCGGGTCCGGCTGGAAGTCGGGTGCGCGCAGCTTGACCGTCCGGTGCCGGCCACCGGCGAGGGCGATGAGTCCGCCGTACGCGTCATAGAACGGCTCGAAGGTCACGACCTCGTCGCCGTGCTCGACGAGGGCGAGGAGGGTCGCGGCGAGCGCCTCGGTCGCTCCGGCGGTGACGAGCACCTCTCCCTGCGGGTCGGGCTGGAGACCGTAGAACCGTCGCTGGTGCTCGCTGATCGCGGTGCGGAGGTCCAGGGTGCCCGGGCCGGGCGGGTACTGGTTCTCGCCGCGCTCGATGGCCGCGACCGCCTCGGCGAGGACCGCCTCGGGCCCATCCTCGTCGGGGAACCCCTGGCCGAGGTTGACGGCTCCGGTCTGCAGCGCGAGCGCGCTCATCTCCGCGAAGATCGTCGACGAGACGTGTCCGTCCTCGTCGACGAGGCCGGCGCCTTCGGCAGTGCGCCGCCAGGGTCCGTCAACCACCATGTCGATCTCCCTCCGTGGCCGCGGGCGCGGGCCGCTCCCAATCTAGGACACCGTGCGCAGGTCCTTGCGGCGAAGCCCTAGCCGGCGCACAGCGGGCGCGAATGAAACACTCAGCTCAGCACGGGAAGCTGACTGCGCTTGGAAGGAGCAGAATCGCCATGACCGACACCGCAGACGGACAGCAGCCCGCCGAACACCCCCAGTCCACCCCGAACGGTGAGACCGCGCCGCAGTCCGCACCCGCTGAGCAGGCGGGCGGCACAGTGCCTCCCGCGGGCGAGGCACGGCCGTCGACCTCAGGAGCGTACTTCCCGCCCCCGACCGCGATGCCACCGGCCGCACCGCCCGCCGGTCAGCCGACGCAGCAGCCCTACGGCGCGGCCCAGCAGGGCTCGCCGTACCAGCAGGCGCCGCAGCAGCCGTCCGCAGCCTTCGCCCGTCAGCAGCAGCCGAACCCGTACGCCGCCTACCAGCAGCCCACCGGTCAGCAGCCCACGGCCCAGCCGCAGCCCGGTCAGCAGCACGGTCCCTACGGTGCGTCTCCGTACGCCCAGCAGCCGACCGGGCAGCACCCTGGCGTCCCGACGCCACCGGCAGCGCGGACGAAGAAGACCAACCGCCCGCTCGCGGGCATGGTCGCGATGCTCGCCGTCGGCGCCCTCATCGGAGGAGCGTCCGGCGCCGGGGCGACGCTCTGGGTCACGAACGCGACGAAGTCGAGTGTCTCGAGCAACGAGGCGGGTTCGAAGGCGTTCACCATCAACGACGACGCCGACGTCAGCCTGACCACGGCCATCGCCGCCACGGCCGGGCCGAGCGTCGTGACCCTCTCGGTCCAGGGCGGGCAGAGCGCCGGCACCGGGTCGGGGATCATCCTCAGCAAGGACGGTTACGTCCTGACGAACACGCACGTGGTCACCCTGGACGGCCAGGTCGCCGACCCGACCATCCGGGTCACCGATGCGAACGGCAAGCTCTACAACGCCAAGATCGTCGGCACGGACCCGATCTACGACCTCGCGGTCATCAAGCTCGAGGACGCCTCGGGTCTCAGCCCGATGGAGTTCGCGAACTCCGACAAGCTCAACGTCGGCGAGACGGCCGTCGCGATCGGTGCGCCGCTCGGACTGGCGGGGACCGTCACCGACGGCATCGTCAGCGCCCTCAACCGGAGCATCACCGTCGCCTCCTCCGCCGTTCCGGACTCCGGATCGAGCGACGACGGCGGGTCCGGCGACTCGAACGGCGACAACCAGAGCCCGTGGAACTTCGACGTGCCGGGGCAGACCACCCCGACCGCGCCGACCTCCTCGATCTCCATCGCGGTCATCCAGACCGACGCGGCGATCAACCCCGGCAACTCGGGTGGCGCGCTCGTCGACGGCACCGGCAAGCTCATCGGTGTCAACGTCGCGATCGCGAGCGCCGGAAGCACCGACTCGTCGTCGCAGAGCGGCAGCATCGGTGTCGGCTTCGCCATCCCGGCGAACATCGCCAAGCGCGTCTCTGACGAGATCATCAAGACGGGCAAGGCGACCCACGGCCTGCTCGGCGCGACCGTGAAGGACGCCTCGAGCGACGCCAAGAGCACGGTCGCCGGCGCGCTCATCGACAAGGTCACCGACAACGGCGCCGCGCAGGCCGCGGGTCTGAAGTCCGGGGACATCGTCACCGAGTTCAACGGCGTCCCGGTCACGGGTGCGAACGACCTCACCGCTCAGGTGCGGGCGCTCGCGGCCGGGGCGACGGCGAAGCTCACCTTCACCCGCGGCAACGACGCGCAGACCGCCGAGGTCACGCTCGGCGAGCTCGCGCTCTGACACCCGGGGCGTCATGCCCCGGAGGACGCCCGCACGGCCTCCGTGCGGGCGTCCTCCGCGTCCGGGCCACCCCGACGACCGGCTGCTAGGCTCGATCGAACGAAACACGGAGTGAACCCCCATGTCGAACGACACAGGCCAGGCCGACGCACCGTCGTCGCCCGGAGTCTCCTACGTGATGCCGGTGTTGAACGACGTCCGACACGTCCGCGCAGCCGTCGACAGCCTCCTGGCGCAGGACTACGCCGGCGACGTGGAGATCACGATCGCCGTCGGGCCGAGCATCGACGGCACGACCGAGCTCGTCCGAGAGCTCCAGGCGGCCGACCCGCGCATCCACGTGCTGGAGAACCGTGTCGGGTCGACCCCGGCCGGGCTCAACCTGGCGATCGCCGCGTCGACGCATCCGATCGTCATCCGGGTCGACGCCCACTCGGAGCTGCCCGACGACTACGCGCGACTCGCGGTCGAGACCATGCTCCGCACGGGGGCGCAGAACGTGGGCGGCATCATGGACGCCCAGGGGCGCACGAGCTTCGAGACGGCGGTGGCGCGGGCGTACGGCTCGCGCGTCGGGCTCGGTGGCACGCCCCACCACGTCGGTGGTCGAGAGGGGCCTGCCGACACCGTCTACCTCGGCGTCTTCGACCGCGAGATGCTCATGCGGGTGGGCATGTTCGACGAGCGCATCAAACGCGGACAGGACTGGGAGCTCAACCGCCGGATCAAGCAGGCCGGCGGCCTCGTCTGGTTCACGCCCGCATTGCGCGTCGTCTACCGCCCGCGTGCGAGCATGCGCGCCCTGGCGCGACAGTTCTTCTCCACCGGGCTCTGGCGCGGCGAGCTCAGCCGGAGCTTCCCCACCCGCGGCACGCTCCGCTACTTCGCGCCGCCGGTCCTGGTGCTCGGCATCGTGCTCGGCACACTGCTCGGGCTCGGAGGCCTGGTCCAGCTGGGTGCGGGAGCGACGCCGTGGCTGCTCATCGGGTTCGCGGCCCCCATCGCCTACGCGGCCATCGTGCTGCTCGCGAGCATCGTCGTCACCGGGCGGGACGGGGTACGCACAAGCCTCTGGATGCTCGTCGTCCTGCCGTGCATCCACTTCTGCTGGGGCACGGGGTTCGTGCTCGGCTACGGCTCGCTCGCGAAGGGCATCTCCGCGCTGCGTAATCCACCGAAGGCGGTCTAGATGTCGGATCCCAGCACGGCCGGAACCGGTCCGAGGCTCACGCCCCCGCGGACGATCGCCGAACTCCGTGCCGTGGCACAACCGCCGGAGGTCCGCGCGCGGAAGAACGCCGAGCACTGGACCGCCGACCTCTACCTGCGAGACCTGTCGCCGTACGTCACGTGGTTGCTGCTCCGGACGAGCATCAGTGCGAACGGCGTGACGGGTCTGATGATCCTGACCGGCTGGGCGACCGCCGCCGCGCTCCTCATCCCCGGATTCGGCGGTGCGTCCCTCGCACTCGTGCTCGGCCAGACGCAGATGCTCGTCGACTGCTGCGACGGTGAGGTCGCGCGCTGGCGGCGGACGTCGAGTCCGGCCGGTGCGTTCCTGGACTCCGTCGGCCACTACTCCACCGAGTCGCTCATCGCGATCGCGCTCGGCATCCGTGCCGCCGCGTGGCCGGTGAACGCGCCCGAAGACCTCGTCTGGATCACCCTCGGATTCGCACTCGCGCTGTTCGTCGTGCTCAACAAGGCGCTGAACGACATGGTGCGGGTCGCCCGCGCCGGGTTCGGGGCGCCGAAACTCACGTACTCGACCGAAGAGTCGGCGCCGCGCGGGGGACTGCTCGCGACGGCGCGGACGGTGGCGCGGTTCCTCCCGTTCCACCGGCTCTTCCACTCGGTCGAACTCACCATGGTGATCTTCGCCGCTTCCGTGGTCGGCCTGTTCGTCGGCGACGTCGAGGCGATGCGCTGGGTGCTCGCGATCCTCGTACCGCTCGCACTCCTGACGCTCGTCGGGCATTTCATCGCGATCGTCTCGTCGAAACGGCTCCACGCGTGATGTCCGGCCCGATCCCGGTCACGCGCTCCGTCGGCGTCGTGGTCTTGACGCAGGGGACCCGCCCGGTCGAACTCACCGCAGCCGTGGAGAGCGTGCTCGCCCAGCAAGCGGTGGAGCTCGACGTGGTCGTGGTCGGCAACGGCTGGCAGCCGACCGGACTTCCGGACGGCGCTCGAGGCCTGGCCCTGTCGGAGAACCTCGGGATCCCCGCCGGACGCAACCGTGGTGCCGACGCCGTGCAGGGGGAGTTCGTCTTCTTCCTCGACGACGACGCGACCATCCCGTCCACCACGTTCCTCCGCGACGCCATCGCGATGCTCGACGCGGACCGCTCCATCGGCCTCATCCAGCCCCGGCTCGCCGACGCGGACGGTGCAGCGACGCCGTCCCGCTGGGTGCCGCGCACTCGCGACAAGGACCCCAGGCATTCGAGCGCCGTGTTCTCCTGCCTCGAAGCGGCCGTCCTGCTGCCGCGGTCGGTGTTCGACGCCGTCGGTGGATGGGCAGACCCGTTCTTCTACGCGCATGAGGGCATCGAGCTCGCCTGGCGGGTCTGGGACCAGGGGAGGCGAGCCTGGTACGAGGCGTCCCTCGAAGCGAACCACCCGGTGACCGAACCGACGAGGCATACCGCCTACTACCGGCTCAACGCGCGGAACCGGGTCTGGCTCGCGCGGCGGAACCTCCCCGTGCCGCTCATCCCGCTGTACGTGGGCTCCTGGACCGCGATCCAGGTGATCCGGTGGTGGCGGAAGCCGGAGGCCCTCCGCCCCTGGTTCGGTGGCTGGCGCGAGGGCTGGCGGACGGACCCCGGCGAACGTCGCCCACTGCGCTGGCGGACGGTCTGGCGGATGACGCGCGCAGGACGACCTCCCGTCATCTGAGCGGCGGGCACCCGTCGTGATCCCACCGTGACCTGGCGTCGTTACGCTTGACGGATGCTGGAGCTGACATGGGACTGATCAGAGACGGTCGTCGTGCCATCACCCTCGCCAAGGACCTGCTCGCCAACCGTCGGGCCAGAGCCGTCCTCGCGGCGCAGATGCAGGCGGCTCCCGTGATCGAGCCGGGGCGCTACAAGGTGGCCGTGTACTTCGCAGACGGTGCCGTCAACATGTACCAGATCCGACAGTGGTACCGGCCGCTCGCCGAACTGTCCAAGCAGTGGCCCGTCCTCATCCTCAGCCGCGGTGCGACGGCTGCGGCGAAGCTGTTCGAGGAGTCGCCGATCCCGACGGCCTACGTCCGGACGGTCGTCGCCCTCGAGCGCACGCTGGCCGAACAGGACATCCGCGTCGTGCTGTACGTCAACCAGAACGCGAAGAACTTCCAGATGTTCCGCTACGGCTCCCGCTGGCACGTCTTCGTCAACCATGGCGAGAGCGACAAGATGTACATGACGACGAACCAGTTCAAGGCCTACGACTACAGCCTCATCGCCGGCCAGGCGGCGAGGAACCGGCTGGAGCGGGTGCTCTGGGACTACGACTTCGACAAGCGCGCGATCATGATCGGCCGCCCGCAGGCCGACCACTATTCGGGCGAGCTGCCCTACACGCCCGATGAGCGGACCGTCGTCCTGTACGCGCCCACCTGGGAGGGCGACCGCGCGGCTGCGGCGTACGGCTCGATCGCGAGCCACGGCGTCGCCCTCGTCCGAGCACTCATCGCGACCGGGCGGCACCGCGTCGTGTACCGCCCGCACCCGAGGAGCGGTGTCGTCGATCCGGCCTACGCGACTGCGAACCGCGAGATCATGGCCGCGCTCCAGGAGGCGAACCGTGCGGACGCCTCGGCCCAGCACGTCGTCGACACGGGTGCCGACCTCGGCTGGCAGCTGGCGGCTGCGGACGCGGCGATCGTCGACATCTCCGCGATGGTCTACGACCGCCTCGCGAGCGGGAAGCCGCTCATGATCACCCGCCCGGTGAACCCGGAGGCGGAGATCGACACCGGAGGGTACCTCTCGGCGTGCGAGTGGCTCGATGCATCGGACGCAGCGGACATCGTCGACGGCGTCGACCGACTCCTCGGTGATCCCGAGACGGTCGCTCGACTGCAGCACTGGGTCGAGTACTACTTCGGCGACACGACGCCCGGGGTGACGACGGCGAGGTTCCACAGCGCCATCGAACATCTGATGTCGGAATGGGAACGGTTCGCCCTCGCGCACGCCGACGGCCGGCCGGAGCTCGACGAGCATGAGGACGACGAAGACGAGGATGACGACGACAGAGGACGCGCCTGACGCGCCCTGAGCCGTTGAGTCCGCGCCCAGGAGAACCGCGTAGGGTCGGGCAGGTGAATCCGTCCTCCGGGCGACTGGCCTCCCTCGACGGAGTCCGTGGCGTCGCCAGCGTCGTCGTGGTGCTCTACCACGTGTCGTTGCTCGCACGACCCTTCGCGACGGGCCGGATCTCGGAGCCCGCCTGGGACATCGCGACCGAGACACCGCTGAAGCTGCTCTTCGCCGGCACCGAGGCGGTGCAGGTGTTCTTCGTCCTGAGTGGTCTCGTCGTCGCGCTCCCGCTGTTGCGAGGCGGCGCGAGCTGGCCGGGGTTCTTCGCCGCGCGGTTCGTGCGGCTCTACCTCCCCGTGTGGGGATCGCTGCTGTTCGCCGCCGCGCTCATCCTGCTCATCCCGAGGGACCCGGCGTCGGTGACCACCGGTGAGTGGATCGCGAACGCGAACGCGACGAGTGTCGACCCGCTGCACCTCCTGACGGAGGCCACCCTGACACCGGCGAGTTACACCCTGGTGAACACCCTGTGGTCGCTGCGCTGGGAGCTGATCTTCACGCTCCTCCTCCCGATCGCCGTCCTGCTCGCTCGGTTGCTGCGCCGCTGGGCGTGGCCGGTCGCTGCGCTGATGTCCGTGATCATGGTGCTCGGACGGGTCGCGGGACTGGACGCCGCCGTGTACCTGCCGGCGTTCTTCATCGGTACGCTGATCGCCGTCCGGCTCGACGACCTCCGCGCCTGGGCTGCGGATCGGTCCCGCCCGCTGCAGTGGGCGATGCTGACGGCCGGCTCCGCACTCCTGCTCGTCGCGAGCTGGCTCTCCCGACCGTTCGTCGAGTCCTCCTCCACGCTGGGTCAGGCGCTCTGGGGTCTGTCGGGCGTGGGAGCGGCCGGCCTCATCGTCGTCGCCATCGGAAGCCCGTTCGCCCGGCGGCTCCTCGAGACTCCGCCCGTCCTCTGGCTCGGCAAGGTGTCGTTCAGCCTGTACCTCGTGCACGCCCCGATCCTGGCCACGCTCGCCTTCATGTTCGGCGACGAGCGCTGGTGGCTGGTCGGCATCGTGGGCGTGCCACTCAGCCTGCTGATCGCCGCCGGGTTCTTCCAGCTCGTCGAGCGTCCGTCCCATGGCCTGGCGCGCCGCGTCGGCCGAGGGGTGCAGACGGGGGTCGCGGCGGTGCGCTCCCGGATGCTCAGCCGACGCGAGGGACGAGCGCGTTCCGCTTCTTCCGACGAGCGGCCGCGTGCAACTCCTGAGCCCACCGACGGGTGACGGCTTCGTCGTCGTACTGCTCCGCGGTCGTTCTGGCGTTGCGACGCATCGCGTCGACCTCGGCTTCAGGAAGGGCGAGCAGGCGCTCGATGGCGGCCGACACGACGGCCGGTTCCGCGGACGGCACGAGGAACCCGTTCCAACCGTCGCGGACGATGTCGGCCGGCCCGTACGGCACGTCGACCACGATGGGAAGACACCCGGCTGCCATCGCCTCGATGAGCACGAGCGGGAAGCCCTCCGAGGTCGAGGTCATGACGAGGAACGAACCCGAGCCGAGCTGCTGCCGGGCGGAGCGGTCGTAGCCGTGGAGGACGACACGGTGCTCCGGGTCTTCGGCGATGAGGAGCGACTGCAGTTCGTCGAGCAGCTCGCCGCCGCCGTAGACGTCGAGCGTCGGGGGAGGCCCGTCCGTGGACGTGGCGGTGAGGACGGCGCGGATCGCGTGCGCCGGCCGCTTGCGAGCCGTGAGCGAGCCGAGGAACATCCCGCGGCTGCGAGGCCGAGGCGCGCGTGCGACCTCCGGGGCGACGAGTTCGCGCGAGTTCGGGATGACACTGAGCGAGGCGTGCTCGCCGAGCATGGTCGTCACGTCCGCGAGCTGTCGATCGCTGAGGAGCGCGACGAGGTCGAAGTCGTCGAGCGCCTCGAACACCGCTCGCCGCGACTCCCGCAGCCGGCCGTGTGGCCGTTCCGTGCCCTGGAGGTGCGAGGCGTGCACGACGTGCGCGGTGACGACGTTGCGCTTCCGGTAGCTCAGGACGAACGGGGCGATGGTCTTGCTGTCGACGATCATCCAGGCCGGCCCGCCTGCGGTGATTGCGTCGAACCAGGCGCGGTACAGCGACCAGATGCGCCCCCAGGAGCGGACTGGACGACCCTGCTCGTCGCAGAGGACGACCGAGCGGCCGCCCTTCACGCCCCGTTCACGCGTGTCGCGGCGGTCGGACAGGAGCAGGGTGCCGTCGGCTCGGTAGACGTCCACCTGCAGGATCTGACCCGAGTCGTCGTGTCGCTCGCGGCTGAGGACGGCGTCACCGCGGCGTCGTTCGCTGCCGACCTCGTCGAGGGGGAGCGGGGTGAACCCGTGGCGCGCCAGGTCGAGGGAACCACCCGGCAGGGGGTTGTCGCGGAGCCAATCCCAGAGGTTGACGACCCGGAGGCCGTCGATCAGGTCTCCGCGCGTGCGCAGCCGCGACTCCAACTCGGGGTAGTCCGGTCGGTGGTCGAAGGTGAGGACGTCGACCGGGGTGTCCGCCAGTCTGATGAACGCGCGGGAGCGCTGGAGCATCGCCTCGGTCATGCCGCCGAAGTCGTCCGACAGGCCCCAGGTCACCGCGAAGTGGCGACCTTCCGGGAACGGCTTCTGGGGGCGGCGCAGGAAGGGAAGTCTCACCCTCCGACGGTACGCGATGGACCTGGAGGGATGCCGCATCCCGGGCGGCCCGGTCGGGAGCGGTCCGCCGCCGGCCTCGAGCGGTCAGGGGCGCTGCTCGGACCCGTCGCCGACGGCCGCATCGCCGCCTGACTCGATGGCCAGGTGCTTCCGGCGGCGGAACACCTGGTCGCGGATCTTCCCGAGGCCGGACCGGCCGGAGACGGCCCGCATCCGCGGTTCGAGGTCGAGCGGGACGACGAAGGGCGCCGGTCCGAACGCCTGGCGGGCAGCACGGACGACCTGTCGGCCGAGCATGTGGTTGCCGATACCGCCGACGGCCGCTCCGACGCCGAAGGGGAGCGCCTTGCCGATGACACCGGCGCTGCCGCTCGCCGCGAAGTGCTTCACGAAGCGCACCCGCAACTGGTCGGCGACGGGGCCCACGATCATCGACGGCAGGCCCTGGGTGATCGTCTGGCCCCAGAACGCCTGCCGCGGGACTCCCTTGCCGGCCGCCTGGGATCCGAAGTTGCGCAGGAGGTCGGTTCCGGCCTTGCCGAGCATCATGGTCATGACGAGCGCGCGGGATCGCATCGGATCCGCCAGGGCGATGCCGTGGACCTCGGTGACCGACTGGGCGAACAGGGCGGTCGCCTCGAGGAAACCCGCCGTCTCGACACCGGAGAGCGCCAGGGTCGTCGCCGTCCCGATCGCCGGGACCACAGCGGTCGCACCGACGGCGGCTCCCGTCGTCGTCACCGTCGTGAGGTACCGGCGTTCCAGGACGCGGATGAGCTGGTCGGCCGTCGCGTTCGGGTACATCCGCCGGATCGAGCGGATGTGCGCCACGACCACCGGTCGCTGGACCCACAGCAACCGGTCGAGCGCCCGCACCCATCCCGGCTCGGGCAGTGTGGGCTGCTGTGCTGCGGTGGTGGGGAACTGGGCGGGACCCGGAACGGGTCCCTGCTGCGGTCCGGTCATGACGACCTCCTCGTGGGCGGGGCGGCCAGTCTACGTCGACCCACTGCGGGTCGACTGACGCTTGCTGGCGGACCTCAGCTGTTGTAGTCGGCGTTGTAACGGTCGAGCACGTCGTCGATCGGGGCGTCGAGCACGAGCGAACCCTTGTCGAGGTAGAGGCCCCTCGTGCAGAACCGCCTGAGGTCCTTCTCGTTGTGCGAGACGAAGAACAGGGTCCGCCCGCCCTCGAGGAGTTCCTCGATGCGCCGGTAGCACTTCTCGCGGAACGCCCGGTCGCCGACGGCGAGGACCTCGTCGACGAGGATGATCGGCTCTTCGAGCTGCGCGATCACCGCGAAGGCGATGCGCACCTTCATCCCGCTCGAGAGGTGCTTGTACGGGGTGTCGATGAAGTCCGCGATCTCGGCGAACGCGATGATGTCGTCGAACCGCCCGTCGATCTCGCGGCGGGACATGCCGTGGAGGCCGGCCGTCAGGTACACGTTGTCGCGGACCGTCAGGTCGTTGACGAAGCCTCCGGTGATTTCGATGAGCGGCGCGACACCCTCGCGGACGCCCACGGTGCCCTCATCGGGGAGGACGACACCGGCGACGAGCTTGAGCAGCGTCGACTTGCCTTGACCGTTCCGACCGACCACGCCGATCGCCTCGCCGGGGGCGACATCGAAGGAGACGTGGCGCAGGGGCCAGAACTCGCCCGGCTTCGAGCGGCGGTCACGTCCGGCGAAGAGGTCCTTGAAACTCCGCCGACCGCCACGGTTGCGCCGGAACCGGATACCTGCGTCGGCGACCGAGATCGCCGGCCGACCGGCGGTCGAGTTGCTTGTGGGCATCAGATCTCCTTCAGCACGGAGCGCTCGCAGCGCTTGAAGACGAGGAGACCGACCGCGAGGATGACGGCCGACATGGCGGCGGACACGCCCACGAGGTGCCAGTTGAGTTCCTGTGGGAAGAACGCGGAACGGTACAGCGCGAAGATGCCGCTGAGCGGGTTGAACGCCGCGAAGGGCTCGATCTTGTCGGGCAGTGCCGTCGTGCTGTAGATGATCGGCGTCGCGTAGAACATGAACCGCAGGACGAGCTTGACGGCTCGCTCGAGATCGCGGAAGAACACGACGAGCGGAGCGACGATCAGGCAGAGCCCGATGGTCAGGACGGCTTGGATGACGATGGCGAGCGGGAACAGCACGATGTCGAGGTTCACCTGGGCACCGCTGAAGATCGCGAATGCCGCGAGGACCGGAAGCGCCGCGAGGAACTCGATGCCCTTCGACAGCACGATCCGGTTCACCCAGATGGTCCGGGGGATCGTCGTCGAACGCACGAGCTTCGCCTCGCGCAGGAAGGCGCGCGTGCTGTCGGACACCGATCCGGTGAACCACATCCACGGCAGCAGGGCGGCGAGGAGGAACACGATGTACGGTTCCTCGCCGACGTCGCGCCGGAACACCTGTGTGAAGACGAACCAGTAGATCCCGCTCATGACGAGGGGGTCGAGGATTGACCACACGTAGCCGAGCGCGCTCGTCGAGTAGCGCACACGCAGGTCTCGGACGGTCAGGATCCAGAGCGCGTGGCGATACCTCGCCGAACGCGACATCCTTGGCCGCGTTTCAGCAGAAGAACTCACGTGACCAACCTTATCGAGGCGACGCAGGAACGCCGCCCGCGACGCTCAGCGTCGGGACGGCGTTCGTGTGTGATGTGGACGGGGCCCTCAGACGAAGAGGTTCGCGCGCTCGAGGTCCTCGGCGAAGTCGACCTCGACCGCGTAGAGGTCGGAGATGTCGACCGGCTCGACGAGCATGCCTTCGCGCTCGATGGCGAGCTCGATGCCGCGCTCGAAGTAGTCCTGGTCGCCGACCTTGGTCAGGTAGCGGTGCAGCATCGTCTTGTCCTGCGAGGAGATGTAGTTGATGCCCACGGCCTCGCCCAGCCCGCCGACGACGGTCTTCGAGAGCTCCTTGATGTAGCCCTCGGCGCTCGTCGTGTACTTGACCTCCTCGTCGGACACCTTGGAGGTGTTGACGGTCACGAAGGAACGGTCCTTGGCGATCATCGCGGCAGCGCGATCGAGGACGGCCGGGTCGAAGACGACGTCGCCGTTCATCCAGAGCACGCCGCCGGCCTGAGACGCGGCGAGGGCGCGCATGAGGCTCTTCGAGGTGTTGGTCTGGTCGTACTGCTCGTTGTAGACGAAGGAGGCGTCGGGGAAGGCCTCGATGATGTGCTCGAGCTTGTAGCCGACGACGATCGTCACCTTGGCGCTCGCTCCGAACGCGTGGCGGATGTTGTCGAACTGCTGCTGCATGATGGTGCGGCCGTCGCTGAGCTCGGTCAGGGGCTTGGGGAGCGAGCGGCCGAGACGGCTGCCCATCCCTGCGGCAAGGATCACTACCTGGGTGGTCACGTTGTTCTCCTCAGTGTGGGTATGGAATCACGCGGTGCCACGATGCTGTGGACGATTCACCGAGGATTAACCAAGACGTGCATTGAAAGACACTCCGTTATGCCAAAATACAGGCTAGCCGCGGTGAACTCCGTCTGTCAGAGGTTCCCAGGGTCCGTTGTCGTTTTGTGATCGACCACCCGGCGTTTACACAGCTTGGGGGAGATGTGTCAACCGTTCATCCTGAGACTCCGCTGTCCGCTGCGGCCGCCGCTGTTGGTAGGTTTGCTTGGTGACTTCCACGACTCCGCCAGATCCCGCTCAGCAGCCCGCGCCTGCCGACGGCACGTCGACGAGTCCGGGCACGCCGAACCCCGCCGACGCCGCTGGTGCACCTGCGCCGACGACCGCTTCCGACGATCAGGGCGCTGCGACGCCGACGGCACCGAAGCGCGCACCCCGCTCGACGACGCCTCGGGCTTCCGGAACGGCGAAGGCCCCGGCGAAGCGGCCGAGCACGCCCCGCACCCGCACCACGTCGGCGAACGAGACCTCGGGCGAGTCCGGGGACGCGACCACGCCGGCGCCCAAGACGACCACGGCACGCTCGACGACCGCTCGGACCTCGACGGCGAAGACCACGGCCACCAAGTCGACGACGGCGCGCACCACCGCCGCGAAGCGCACGCCCGCGAAGTCGGCAGCTACAGCCGGTGGTGCGGAGGGCACTGAGTCGGCCGAGACGACCACCGCCCCGAAGACGCCCAGGTCGACGACGGCGCGCCCCGCAGCCGCGAAGCCGGCGACCAAGGCCGCAGGCGCCAAGACGACCACCGCTCGGACCTCGACGACGAAGTCCACGACGGCCCGGACGCCGGCCAAGCGCACACCGGCGCGCACCAGCGCCGCGAAGCAGACCGAACAGACGGCAGCCGCGATCGCCGGCGTCCTCGACGAGGTCAGCGCACCGGGATCGGTCGACCGGGCGACGACGTCGGCCCCGTCCGAGCAGCCGTCCCCCGAGGTCGCCGACCGGATCGTGGTCGACGAGCCTCGGCCCGACGACACGCAGACCGCGACCCCGGCGAGCGCTTCGTCCACCGCCGAGCAGGCTGCGGACGACACGGCTCCGCAGACGACGCCGGCACCGTCGGCGTCCGTGTCGGTGGTGCCTCCGCAGGAGGAGGTCGTCGCTCCGGCGGCAGCCCCCAAGCGTCCTGTCGGTCGTCCCGCGGCGACCCCGCCGTCCGCCGCCACCTCCTCGCCCGAGGCGACGACGGCGCAGCGCACCGAGGCCGCCGCCGACGACGGTGCCCATCCCGTCGTCCTGTCGATCTCGGGACTCGTCAAGCAGTTCGGCGACACGGTCGCGGTCGACGGCGTCGACCTCGAGGTCCGCCGTGGCTCCTTCTACGGCATCGTCGGGCCCAACGGCGCCGGCAAGACCACCACGCTGTCCATGGTCACGGGTCTCCTCCGTCCCGACGCAGGGTCGATCACCGTCCAGGGCGTCGACGTCTGGCAGGATCCCGCCGAGGCCAAGCGGGCGATCGGTGTGCTGCCCGACCGGCTGCGGCTCTTCGACCGCCTGACCGGCAGCCAGCTCCTGTACTACTCCGGTGTCCTGCGGGGGCTCGACCCCGCGACCGTCAAGTCGCGGACCGCCGATCTGGCTCGTGCCTTCGGTCTCGACGACGCGCTCGGTCGTCTCGTCTCCGACTACTCGGCGGGCATGACGAAGAAGATCGCGCTGGCAGCCGCACTCATCCACTCGCCGCGGCTCCTCATCCTCGACGAGCCGTTCGAGTCGGTCGACCCGGTCTCCGCGGCGAACGTCATCGAGATCCTCCAGCGGTACGTCGCCAACGGCGGAACCGTCGTGCTCTCGAGCCACGGTATGGACTTCATTCAGCGCGTGTGCGATCACGTGGCCATCATCGTGCAGGGCAAGGTGCTGGCCGCCGGGTCCGTCGACGAGGTGCGCGGAACGGGCACGCTCGAGGAGCGGTTCGTCGAGCTCGCCGGGGGCCGCAAGTCGGCAGAGGGAATGGAATGGTTGCACAGCTTCTCCGACTGAAACTGCAGCTGACGCTCAACGCGTTCCGCCGCAGCCCCTGGCGACTGGTCGGGCTCGTCCTCGCGATCGCGGTCGGCGTGTGGATCGTCGTGCTCGCGAGCACCGGTCTCGTCGCGCTGCGCGGTGGCGATCCGGAGGTCACCCGCAACCTGCTCGTGCTGGCCGGATCGGCCGTCGTCCTGGGGTTCATCATCCTTCCGCTCGTCTTCGGTGTCGACGATCAGCTGGATCCTCGGGCGTTCTCGCTCTTCGGGCTGCCCAACCGCACCCTGTCGGCCGGCCTACTCGTGACAGCGCTCGTGTCGGTGCCGTCGCTCGTCCTCGCCGTCCTCGCGGCCTCGTCGGTGGTCACCTGGTCGCGGTCGCCGCTGCCCGCCGTCCTCGCCGTGGTCTCCGCGGTACTCGGCGTGCTGCTCTGCGCGCTCCTGGCCCGGATCGCCACTTCAATCTCCGCGAGCCTCCTTTCGACGCGTCGCGCCAAGGAGGTCATGGGTGTCCTCGGGCTGGTACTCATCATCGCCGTGGCCCCGGCGATCATCGCCCTCACCACCGTGGACTGGCAGCGCGACGGATTCGCCGTCCTCGGCCGGGTCGCTGACATCCTCAGTTGGACCCCGCTCGGCGCCGTCTGGTCGTTCCCCGGTGATGCCGCACTCGGCGGCATCGCGCCGGCGATCGTCAAGCTGCTGCTCACCGCGGCGACCATCGCCCTGCTCTGGTTCGCCTGGCAGGCGTTCGTCGCCCGACTGCTCGTGACGCCGGAGCGCCTCGGGACGGGCCGCGACAGCACCGGTCTGGGCTGGTTCGACCTGCTCCCCGGTTCCCCGTCCGGCGCCATCGCCGCTCGGAGCATGACCTACTGGCTGCGCGACCCGCGGTACCTCGTCTCCCTCGTGATCATCCCGATCGCGCCCTTCATCTTCTTCGTGCCCATGCTCGTCGCCGGCATCCCGATGAACGTCCTCGCTCTCGTCCCACTCCCGGTCGTGTGCTGGTTCCTCGGCTGGCTCCTGCACAACGACCTCGCCTTCGATTCGACCGCGGTCTGGCTGCACGTCGCCTCGGGGGTCCGCGGACGATCGGACCGGATCGGCCGGCTCTTCCCGGTGCTCCTCATCGGCATCCCGCTCATCGCGGTCGGGTCGACGCTGAGCATCCTGTTCTACGGCGACTGGGACGCCCTGCCGTCGATGATCGGCGTGAGCACGTGCCTGTTGTTCAGCGGTGCCGGTATCGCGAGCTTCGTGTCCGCGCGGTTCCCGTACCCGACGTCGCTTCCCGGCGACAGCCCGTTCCAGCAGCCGCAGGTGCCGGGCAGCAGCGGCATGTCCGCGCAGTTCCTGAGCCTGCTCGGTACGGTCCTGCTCACGATTCCCGCCGGCTGGTTGGCCGTGCTCGGGCTCACCGGTGAGCCGAACTGGAACTTCGGGGCTCTCGCGGTCGGTGCGGGCACGGGCATCCTGGTCCTCGTGATCGGGATCTTCGCCGGCGGTCGCGTCTTCGACCGCCGCAGCCCCGAGATCGTCGGCTTCGCCAGCTCGCACTGACCAGCCGCCCGCGACCGGATCCGCCCGCAGGAGACCCGGGTGCCGTCCGGCGGTACCATGGAGCCATGGCGCAGCATGACAGCACGAAGCAGCAGATGAGCACGATCGATCCCGGTGGCACGCCCGACGGTGGGAGCACGGCGATCATGGATCGTGAGCTCGAGGAGTTGATCGAGAGCGAGAACATCGAGCCCGGCGATCACGAGCGCTTCTCGCACTACGTCAAGAAGGAGAAGATCCTCGAATCGGCGTTGAGCGGCAAGCCGGTGAAGGCGCTCTGCGGCAAGAAGTGGACGCCGGGTCGCGACCCCGAGAAGTTCCCGATCTGCCCGGCCTGCAAGGAGATCTACGAGAAGCTCCTCCGCGACTGACGTTGGAGCGCACCGCGACCGACGCTGAGACGCGTCGCCGCGGTCAGCCTTCGAGGTAGACGGTCGGGAGCACGGGGTCGCCGCGGGTGAGGCTGACGGCCCGGGGTGGCAGTTCCCCCACCGCCTGTGCCCGGTGTTCCCTCGCCTGGCGCGTCCCAGCGGCGCCGAGGTACTGCTCGTCCACGAGTCCGCCTTCGACGAGCTGGACCATCAGGGAGCGTTCCGAGGCGGCGTCGGCCGCACCCTCGTGTTCGCCGGCAGGACCGTCGCCGAGGTAGATGCGCTCCTCGCGGGCGACCCCGTGCCGGTCGTAGGCGCGCGCAGCGGTCTTGCGGCCGCCGACGGTCGCCTTCTCGGCCGACTTCTTCGCGACGCTGATCCAGTCGCCCTGGTCGTCACGGTGCGCCACGAGCTTGTAGACCATGCCCATGGCGGGGGATCCGGAGCCGGTGACCACGGAGGTGCCGACGCCGTAGGAGTCGACCGGGGACGCGGCCAAGGCAGCGACGGCGTGCTCGTCGAGGTCGTTGGTGACGGTGATGCGGGTCGACGTGGCGCCGAGCTCGTCGAGGAGGCGGCGGACCTGGTCGACGACGATCGGCAGATCGCCGGAGTCGATGCGCACGGCTCCCAGCTCCGGGCCGGCGAGGCGGACGCCGAGTCGCACGGCCTCCTCGATGTCGTAGGTGTCGACGAGCAGCGTGGTCCCGGCGCCCATCGTGTCGATCTGGGCTCGGAAGGCGTCCTCCTCGGAGTCGTGCAGGAGGGTGAAGGAGTGCGCGGCCGTCCCCATCGTCGGGATGCCCCAGCTGCGTCCGGCCTCGAGGTTCGAGGTGGCGCTGAAGCCGGCGATGTACGCTGCCCGGGCTGCGGCGATGGCCGACCGCTCGCCCGTCCGACGGGAGCCCATCTCGGCCAGGGGGCGGCTGCCCGCCGCTGAGGTCATGCGCGCGGCAGCCGTGGCGACGGCGCTGTCGTAGTTGAACACGCTGAGCGCCAGGGTCTCGAGGATGACGGCTTCGGCGAACGTGCCCTCCACGACCAGGATCGGCGAACCGGGGAAGAAGGCCTCGCCCTCGCGGTAGCCCCAGATCGATCCCGAGAAGCGGTAGTCGGCGAGCCAGTCGAGCGCTGTCGTGCTGACGACGCCCTCTTCGCGCAGCCACTCGAGTTCCGATTCACCGAAGCGGAAGTGCTTGAGCAGTTCGAGGAACCGGCCGGTGCCGGCCACGACGCCGTAGCGGCGGCCGCCGGAGAGGCGTCTGGCGAACAGCTCGAACAGACACTCCCGATCCGCGGTGCCGCGGTGGAGGGCGGCGTCCAGCATCGTGAGTTCGTATCGGTCGGTGAGGAGAGCTGAGGACTCGTGCACCCGTTCAGCCTAGCCGCGAGCGTGCTCGGAACGTGGTGATCGGTCGGTCAGCGACGTCCATCGGCAGGGGCGGTAGGCTGGGTCATCGTGAACGACGCACCCATCGGCATCTTCGACTCCGGCGTCGGTGGACTCACGGTGGCGAGAGCGGTCAGCGACCAGCTCCCCGCCGAGTCCGTGATCTACATCGGCGACACGGCCCACTCGCCCTACGGCCCGAAGCCCATCGCCGACGTGCGGCGCTACTCGCTCGAGGTCCTCGACTCGCTCGTCGACCAGGGCGTGAAGATGCTGGTGATCGCCTGCAACACCGCATCGGCGGCGATGCTCCGCGATGCACGCGAACGCTACTCGGTCCCCGTGGTCGAGGTGATCCAGCCCGCTGTGCGGACCGCGGTCCGGAGCACGAGGAACGGGCGCATCGGCGTCATCGGGACCGAGGGCACGATCAACTCGCGGGCGTATCAGGACCTCTTCGAGGTCAATCCCGAGCTGACGGTGTTCGGCCAGGCCTGCCCTCGCTTCGTGGAGTTCGTGGAGGCCGGCGTCACGACCGGCCCCGACCTCCTCGAGGCCGCGGAGGAGTACCTGGCCCCGCTCCGGCACGCCGGCGTCGACACCGTCGTCCTCGGATGCACCCACTACCCCTTCCTCAAGGGCGCGATCAGCTACGTGATGGGTCCGCAGGTGTCGCTCGTCTCGAGCGACACCGAGACGGCGAACGACGTCTACCGCGTGCTCGTCACCCGTGACCTGCTGCGCGACAGCAGCGAACCTGCCACCCACCGGTACGAGGCGACCGGGAGCAGTGCCGACGACTTCATCGCCCTCGCCAACCGTCTGATGGGCCGGGAGATCTCCACCGTCTCGCTCGTCCAGACCGGCGTCATCGACCTTCCATCCCACCAGTTCGAGGAGCACATCCATGAGTGACATCGCGCGCGCCGACGGCCGCACCAACGACCAGCTGCGTCCCATCACGATCGAGCGCGGCTGGAGCGAGCAGGCCGAGGGTTCGGCACTCATCAGCTTCGGCCGGACGAAGGTGCTCTGCACGGCCTCGTTCACCAATGGCGTGCCGCGCTGGCTGAACGGCAAGGGTCGCGGCTGGGTCACCGCGGAGTACGCGATGCTTCCCCGTTCCACCAACGAGCGGATGGACCGTGAAGCGGTCAAGGGCAAGATCGGCGGTCGTACCCACGAGATCTCGCGACTCATCGGTCGGAGCCTCCGCGCCGTGATCGACACCAAGGCCCTCGGCGAGAACACGATCGTCATCGACTGCGACGTCCTGCAGGCGGACGGTGGCACCCGCACAGCGGCGATCACCGGCGCCTACGTCGCCCTCGCCGACGCGATCGAGTGGGCGCGCGGCAAGAAGTTCATCTCGCAGAAGGCGTCTCCCCTCACCGACAGCGTCTCGGCCGTCTCGGTCGGGATCATCGACGGTGTGCCCATGCTCGACCTCGCCTACGTCGAGGATGTGCGCGCCGAGACCGACATGAACGTCGTCGTCACCGGCGGCGGATCGTTCGTCGAAGTGCAGGGGACGGCCGAGGGCGCCCCGTTCGACCGCCGCGAACTCGACTCCCTGCTCGACCTCGCCGTCGGTGGCGCTGCGTCGCTCAAGGCCATCCAGTTCGAGGCCCTCGGACGCTGATGGTCGTCGAGATCGTCCTCGCGACGCACAACCAGCACAAGGTCGAGGAGTTCCAGCGGCTCGTCAGCCGCGACGTCCCCGGGATCACTGTCCTCGCCTACGACGGCCCGGAGCCCGTCGAGGACGGCACGACCTTCAGCGAGAACGCGTTGATCAAGGCGCGGGTCGCCGCAGCCCACACCGGCTCCATCGCGCTCGCCGACGACTCCGGCATCGGCGTCGAGATCCTGGGTGGATCGCCGGGTATCTTCTCGGCGCGCTGGGCCGGCTCGCAGCACGACTCGACCGCGAATCTCGCCCTCCTCCTCGATCAGCTGCGGGACGTGCACGAGGAGCATCGTGCCGCCTGGTTCGCCTGCCACCTCGCCCTCGTGGTGCCGCCGGGGATCGATGGGACGGAGCCGTTCGAGCACGTCGCCGTCGGCACCTGGCGCGGAGCCCTCGCGACGGAGCCGAGCGGGACCAACGGCTTCGGGTACGACCCGGCGTTCATCCCGGACGGCGAGCGTCGGACGGCGGCGGAGCTGTCACCGGCTGAGAAGAACGAGCTGAGCCACCGCGCACTCGCCTTCCGGGCGCTCGTCCCGGTGCTGCAGCGGCTCGTGCCCGAGGGGCCCGCGTCGACCGCCAGCTGAGCATGATACTCAGGACCATTCCTATCTCGGCATAAACCCTTCCGCGGGCGCTGGGAAGCTCCTACGGTTGATGCATCATGGGTCACGATCACGCACACGCCGGCACCGCCAACCGCAGGAGACTCGCGGTGGCGATCGCCATCATCGCGACCGTCCTCGTGGTCGAACTCGTCGGCGCCTGGGTGAGTGGTTCGCTGTCCCTCCTCGCCGACGCCGGGCACATGCTGTCCGACCTCACCGGGCTGATCATCGCGCTCGTCGCCACGATCGTCGCCGCCCGCCCGGCCACCGACCGCCAGACCTTCGGGTATCAGCGCGCGGAGGTGTTCGGAGCGCTCATCAACGCGCTCATCCTGATCGCCGTCGCGGTGTCGGTCCTCATCGAGGGCATGTCCCGCCTCCTCGAGCCGGCGGACGCGGAGGTCAAGAGCCTTCCGATGTTGATCGTCGCCGTCATCGGTCTCGTGGCGAACCTCGCCGCCCTCCAGG
Source organism: Plantibacter sp. CFBP 13570 (assembly GCF_014841395.1). Taxonomy (NCBI): domain Bacteria; kingdom Bacillati; phylum Actinomycetota; class Actinomycetes; order Micrococcales; family Microbacteriaceae; genus Plantibacter; species Plantibacter sp. CFBP 13570. The sequence continues at coordinate 47,118 of NZ_JACYTW010000017.1, forward strand.
TGCTGCGCGGCGGCCGTGACACGTCGATCAACATGCGCGGTGCGTACCTCGAGGTCCTCGGCGACCTCCTCGGTTCGATCGCCGTGATCATCGCCGCGGTGGTCATCATGGCGACGGGTTTCGCTCAGGCCGATGCCATCGCGTCGCTCGCGATCGCCGCGATGATCGTGCCGCGGGCGTGGTCGTTGCTCCGCGACGTCGTCCACGTCCTCAGCGAGTCCGCACCGTCCGACACGGACGTGCAGGAGATCAGGGACCACCTGCTCGGCACCGACGGCGTCGTCGCCGTTCACGACGTCCACGTCTGGCAGATCACGTCCGGACAGCCGGTCTTCTCAGCACACGTCGTCGTCGAGCAGGAGGTGTTCGCCGATGGTGGCACGGGGGAGCTGCTCGACCGTCTCGGTTCGTGCCTCCACGACCACTTCGACGTCGAGCACTCGACGTTCCAGCTGGAACCCGAGGAGCACGCCTCTCACGAGGAGTCCCACCACCGCTGACGTGCGGGGCGGGCCCGGCTGTCGCGACCGCTCGTGCGAGCGGCGCCACCGGTGATCAGACCGTGTCGTTCCCGCGGTCGCGCTTGAAGACGTCCTGGTCGGCGAGCTTCGAAGCCGCAGCCCGACGCTCCTCCTCGGTGATGGTGCCCTGCAGCGCCTTCGCCTTCCGGCTCGACTGGATGTAGTGCCAGGTGGTCGGGATGAGGGTGAGGACGACGGCTCCGATCAGGATGACGTCGATGTAGTTCTGCACGAAGGTGGCGACCGGGGGGATGTACCCGAGCAGGTAGCCGAAGAAGGTGAGCCCGGCGCCCCAGATGAGCGCGCCGATGAGGTTGTAGAGCGAGTACTTCTTGTAGTTCATGTGGCCGATGCCGGCCGCCACCGGGGCGAAGGTCCGGACGATCGGGACGAAGCGCGCCAGGATGACCGCGAGGGCGCCGAAGCGCTCGAAGAAGGCGTTCGTCCGTTCGACGTTCTTGATGCTGAAGAGGCCGGACTCCTTGCGTTCGAACACCTTCGGCCCGAGCTTGTGCCCGATGAGGTATCCGACCTCGCCGCCGAGGAACGCCGAGAACCCGATCGCGAGGCAGACCCACCAGATGTCGATCTCGATGACGCGGGCGGAGCCGAACGCGAGGAGACCGGTGATGACGAGCAGGGTGTCGCCGGGGAGCAGGAATCCGACGAGGAGGCCGGTCTCGGCGAAGACGATCGCGCAGACCACGACGAGGGCCCAGGGACCGACGGCCGTGATGATGCCCTCCGGGTCGAGCCAGGGAATGAGGGCGGTGTGGACCATGCGGAGCTCCTGCTGTCGGGGGAGGGATGGAACGGCGTACGACGATGTCGCGTGCGGGAGAAGGGACTTGAACCCTCACGCTCGAAAGCACAGGAACCTAAATCCTGCGTGTCTGCCAATTCCACCACTCCCGCGGCCCGCTCAGTCTACGGGAGCGAGGTCGGGAACGTCCTGAGCTTCGGGGATGAGCCGCGGCCAGCGGAGCCCGGGTCGGCCCGTGTATGCTCGGCTCCATGCGAACGACGTGTGCAACGAGCTGGTGGCCCGCCTCCTAGGCGGACCGCGCACGTGCACACACGACGACTCGACCGCCTGACAGGGCGGTCGTTCTCGTTCGGAGGCCCTGTCGGATCGGTCCCAGCCTGAGGACACCACCATGACCACCCTGCTCCACCGCGTGCTGCACGCCGGCCCCGACTTCCCCTTCGCGGTGCTCCGCCGACACGGCAGCGACACCGTCGACCTCTACACGGGCGAGGTCGTCGACGTCGAGTCGCTCGCCGACATCCCGCTCGGATCCGCCGGCGACGACCACCAGCCCGAGGTTCTCACCCTCGTGCCCTACCGCCAGGTGCGCGAGCGCGGTTTCGCGGCGATGGACGACGGTGCCCCTCTGCGCTGCCTCGTGGTGAGCGAGCGCGAGACGGTGACGCTCGCCGAGCTGCTCGACCGACTCCCCGCCGACGCGGTCCCGCTGGTCGACGGCGGGTTCGACGTCTCCGACGAGGACTACGCGTCGATCGTGCGCCGCGTCATCGAGGATGAGATCGGACGCGGCGAGGGCGCCAACTTCGTCATCCGCCGCGAGTTCACCGCGACGACCGAGGTACCGGCCGAGCGCGCCGTCCTCGCCTGGTTGCGGGCGCTCCTGTCGGGGGAGACCGGTGCCTACTGGACCTTCGCCGTGCACACGCCGGGCGTCTCGATGGCCGGTGCGACGCCCGAGCGCCACGTCGCGGTCGCCCGCGACGCGTCGACCGGTGAACGCACCGTCACCATGAACCCCATCAGCGGCACCTTCCGCCACCCGCGCTCCGGCGCGACCGGCGACGACTTCCGCGCGTTCCTCGGCGACGTCAAGGAGACGGAAGAGCTCTTCATGGTCGTCGACGAGGAGATGAAGATGATGAGCCGGGTGTGTGCCTCCGGTGGACGCATCCTCGGCCCCTACGTCAAGCAGATGTCGCGCCTCACCCACACCGAGTACCTGCTCGCCGGGACGAGCGAACTCGACGTCCGCGAGGTCCTGCGGTTGACGATGTTCGCACCGACGGTCACCGGCTCGCCCATGCAGAACGCGTGTTCGGTCATCGCCCGCCATGAGCGGAACGCGCGCGGCTACTACTCCGGCGTGCTCGCGCTGTTCACCCCGGTGGGCGACGGCGACTACGAACTCGACGCACCGATCCTCATCCGTACCGCCTACGTCGACGACGCCGGTCTCGTCCGCGTTCCCGCCGGTGCGACGCTCGTCCGTCACTCGGATCCCGAGTCGGAGGTCGCCGAGACGGCGGCGAAGGCGGCCGGCGTGCTGACTGCGCTCGGCGTCATGGCACCCGCCGAACTCGGCCCGACCGTCGACCTCGCGGCGGAACCCGGAGTGCAGGACGCGCTCCGAGCGCGGAACGAGCGGTTGGCGTCCTTCTGGTTGCAGCCGCAGCACCCGGCGCCCGTCGGTTCACTGTCGGGCCGTACCGCGGTCATCGTCGACGCCGAGGACGAGTTCACCGCGATGCTCGCCCACCAGCTGCGCCACTTCGGGATGACCGTCAGCGTGGAGCACTGGTCGGCGGTGACCGACGCGCTCGTGGACGTCGACCTCCTCGTCGCCGGCCCGGGTCCAGGCGACCCGCTCGACCTCGCCGACCCGCGGGTCCGCCGGATGCACGAGATCGTATCCGCGCGTCTCGCCGCCGGAGCGCCGCTGCTCGCCGTCTGCTTGAGCCATCAGGTGCTGGCGATCCAGCTCGGGCTGCCGATCGAACGCCTCGACGCGCCACGACAGGGGCTGCAGCTCGACCTCGACCTCTTCGGTGAGCAGTCGCTGATCGGGTTCTACAACACCTTCACCGCACGGCTGGCGGGTGAGGCTCCGGTCGGTGGGGTCGAGATCGCCGCCGATGCGGCGTCCGGCGACGTGTTCGCGATGCGTGGTCGTGGGTTCGCGTCGGTCCAGGGGCACCTCGAGTCGGTGCTGTCGCGCGACGGGCTCCGGACCCTCGGCTCGCTCGCGGGCCACGCGCTCGCGGGTGTCGCATCAGGGCGATCGGCTGCTGCCGTCGGCTCCTGAACGTCATGCACCGCCTGGACGGTCGGTGATGCCGACCGCCCAGGCGGCGAACCGTGCGTGGCTGCTCGTCAGGCGTCCGCCTGGTCGAGCGTCGTGAACGGCGTGACGTCGGCGAGCTGCGGTCCGAGACCGATGTCGATGAGGCGGACGTCGCCGGCGTAGGCCGAGCCGGGTGGGATGAGGAGCCCGGCCTTCACCGCGCCGAAGGTGACCGTGACCTCCGCCGGCAGGACAGCACCCTCGGGGACGCTTCCCTCGTCGGGGTCGATGCCGCTCGGGACGTCCACGGCGACGACGGTCGGTCCGCCGGAGTTCTGCACGACCGGCAGGACCGCCTCGACGATCGCTTTCGGCGCACCGCGCAGGGTGGGGTTCCGGCTTGCCCCGATCCCGAAGACGGCATCGACGACGATCGCGGCGCCCTTGGCCTCGTCGGCGGTGTCGTCCGGTTCGGCGGGGGAGTTCATGAGGAAGCGGACACCGGCCTCGACCGCCGCGGCGTAGCCCGCCTCGTGGGCGTGGTCACCGGTCCTCGCCACGACGAGGTCGAGCGGGACGTCGTCCGGACCGGTCGTGCCGGCGAGCTCCGCCGCCGCGAAGAGGGCGTCACCGCCGTTGTCGCCTGAGCCGACGAGCAGCAGGATCTTCCAAACCTCGGGTGCCTCGCCCTCGACGCCCGCCGTGCGATCGGCGAGCACCGCCCGCAGTTCTTCGGCGAGGCCGTGGGCGGCTCGCGCCATGAGCGGTTCCCCTGCGTCCAAGAGTGGTGCCTCTGCCGCTCGGACCTGGTCTGCGGTGTAGCCGTTGATCATGGCGCCCACTCTTCCGGCTCGGGTCGACCGCCGCAAGCGGTTGCGGCGCGGCGCCAGCTCCCGAATCGCCTCTGGCTTCTGGCGTGCGCCGGGGCTACCATGCCTGCATGTGCCGGAACATCCACACCCTCCACATTTTCGAGCCGGCGGCGACCGATGACGAGGTCGAGGCCGCGGCGCTCCAGTACGTGCGGAAGATCAGCGGGTCGACGAAGCCGTCCCAGGTGAATGCGGAGGCGTTCGATCGAGCGGTCGCGGAGATCGCCCACATCACCCGCCATCTGCTCGAAGACCTCGTGACGACCGCCCCGCCGAAGGACCGCGAGGTCGAGGCGCAGAAGGCGAAGGAGCGTTCGGCGAAGCGGTTCGCGACGGTGTGAGTGAGACCGTCTGAGCGCGACCGCCAGGCCCCGACCGGGTCAGGCGAGTTCGAGTCGGATGTCCGGGTGGCCGGCGAAGACCTCGAGGAGCAGGTCGAAGTAGGTCTTGCCGCGGCCAGCGTCGAGGTCGTCGAGCTGCGCGGTGATCCGGGCCGTGTCGAACGGTGCGCCCTGCTCGAGCTTCTCCTGCAACCAGGCGCGGGTGGCCGTGACGCCGAGAGCGGCGCGGCTCGCGTCGTGGTCCGTCCAGACGAAGTGCACGTCGTCGAGATCGCGGAGCGAGCCGATCCCGCCGTAGAGGACGTCGTCGAGGGCGTCGAGGCTCGGGCCGAGGTCCCAGTCCTCGTCCTGCATCACGAGCTCGTTCATCACCTCGTAGAACGAGGAGATGTCGTGGATGCGGGATCCGTCGATGCGGAAGGTGGTCGGCACGGTCCCCGAGCCTAGTGACCGGTTGGTGACGCGTCGAGTGGGTGGTGCTGTGGATAACTTCTGCGGGGTGTGGCCGGTGTTCGTCAGGATGGCGGCATGGGGACAGCGGCGGAGATCATCACGGCGCGCGTGCGCGACCGGGTGCGTGAGGAGTTCGGAGAGCCTGGTCGGCGTGGGGGCGCGGGGCGGATCGCCCGCGAGGAGGTGCGTCGCTACAACGAGCGCGCGCTGAACGACACGACGCCGCTCATCGACGATGAGCACGGGATGACGAGCGAGGTGCTCGCCGCGGTGACGGGGTTCGGGGCGATCCAGCCGTTGCTCGACGATCCGAGTGTCGAGGAGATCTGGATCAACGAGCCGACCAAGGTGTTCGTCGCCCGCGGCGGGGTGTCGGAGCTGACGGACGTGGTCCTCGGCGAGGGTGACGTCCGCGATCTCGTGGAGCGGATGCTGCGCGCCACCGGTCGACGGGTCGACCTCGCGAACCCGTTCGTCGACGCGTCGCTTCCGGACGGCTCGCGGTTGCACGTCGTCATCCCCGACGTCACGCGTCGGCACATGTCCATCAACATCCGGAAGTTCTCCGCGCGGATCCGTGATCTCGGTCAGCTGGTGGCCGCGGGGTCGATCAGCTATCAGGCCGCCGAGTTCCTGCGCGCGAGCATGACCGCGGGGGCGAACCTGCTCGTGTCGGGAGCGACGCAGGCCGGCAAGACCACGATGCTCGGCGCCCTCATCGCCTCATTGGACCCAGCCCTCCGCATCGTCACCGTCGAGGAGACCTTTGAGCTCGCGCCGGGCAACCGCGACGTCGTCGCGATGCAATGCCGACAGGCCAGCCTCGAGGGCACGGGAGAGATCACCCTCCGGCGGCTCATCAAGGAGGCGCTCCGGATGCGGCCGGACCGCATCGTCGTCGGTGAGGTCCGGGAGGCGGAGAGCCTCGACCTCCTGATCGCCCTCAACAGCGGGTTGCCCGGGCTCTGCAGTATCCACGCGAACTCCGCGCGCGATGCGATCGGGAAGCTCTGCACGCTGCCACTGCTGGCGGGCCGGAACATCGACTCGGGGTTCGTGCGCCCGGCCGTCGCATCCTGTGTCGACCTCGTCGTGCACTGCGAGCTCGACCGGTCCGGACGCCGACGGGTGGCGGAGATCATCGCGGTCGGAGGGAGCGGGGAGTCCCACACGATCGAGGCCTCCACCCTCTTCGAGCAGCGCGACGGAGAGCTCCGCGCCACCGGTCGCTTCCCGCTGAACGACGCGAAGTATCGTGCGGCCGGGATCTCGCTCGCATCGATCCTCGCCGTCGGCGAGCGATGAGCCTCGTCGTCGGAGCGGTCCTCGCCGCAGGCCTCCTCCTCACCGTCGCACCCTGGTGGTGGCCGGACCCTGAGCCGCTGCGCGACACCCTGGAGCGGTGGAGGCCGGTCGCTGCGCTCCGCGAACTCCTGATCCTGGCCGGTCTGCCCGGTCGGTACTGGGCGGCCGCCATCGTGGTCTCCGTCCTCGCCGGTCTCGTCTCCGGCGCGGTGGTCCAGGCGCTCTGCCGGGTCCTGCCGCTGAGTGCCGTCGTCGCCGTCGCCGGACTCGTCGCCCCGGTGATCGTGCTCCGAGCCCGCGCCACCTCTCGACGTCGCCTGCAGCGGGGACTGTGGCCGGATGTCGTGGACCATCTGTTGTCCGCGATCCGATCAGGGCTCTCGCTCCCGGATGCGGTGGCTGCGCTCGACACCGTCGGACCCGCACCGCTCCGCCCGGCGTTCGCCGCGTTCAGCGCCGACTACCGGGCTGCCGGCCGCTTCGCCGACGGCATCGACGACCTGAAGACCGCGCTCGCCGACCCGGTCGCGGACCGCATCCTCGAGACGGTGCGCATGGCCCGCGACGTGGGAGGCACGGAACTGCCGGCGGTGCTCCGAGCGCTGTCCGCGGGGCTGCGCGAGGAGTCGGCCATCCGAGCCGAGGCCGAGGCGCGACAGTCCTGGGTGGTGAACGCCGCCAGGCTGGGCGTCGCAGCACCATGGGCGATCCTCCTGCTCCTGTCGTCCCGGCCGGAGGCCTCGGCCGCCTACAACTCCCGGGAAGGAGCAGTCCTGATCATCGCCGGCGTCGTGGTCTCCGCCCTCGCCTACCAGGCGATGCTCCGCGTCGGACGCCTCCAGCCCGAACGACGGTGGTTCCGGTGAGTGCTGACGGAGCGTGGGCCGTCAGCCTCGGAGCGGTGCTCGGGGTCGGCCTCTGGGCGCTCGCGATGCTCCTGCCGGCACTCGGACGACCGCGGCTCGCGGACCGCATCGCCCCCTATGTCGCCGACCTCTCCAGCGACGCCCGCTCACAAGCCGCGCGCCGCTCGACCGACCCGCTACCGGTCCTCGGGACCCTGCTGGTCCCGGTCCTCCGCGCCGTTCGATGGTCGCTCGGGCTGGTCGGCGCCGATCAGGAACTCGTCATCCGTCGATTGGGTCAAGCCGGGGGACCGACGCTCGAGCGGTACCGACTGCTGCAACTCCTCTGGGGGCTCGGCGGCTTCGCGGTCGCCGCGGCGCTCGCCGTGTTCTCCTTCAGCAACGGTCGGCTCCCGCTCCCGTTCGCAGCACCGCTTCCCGCGGTCGGGGCGGTGGCCGGAATCGTCCTCCGCGACCAACTGCTGGCGCTCGCCGCCAGTCGCCGCCTCGCGCGGATCGAAGAGGAGCTGCCGACGGTGCTCGAGTTCCTCAGTCTGAGTCTCGCGGCGGGCGAAGCGATCACGGACGCCATGGACCGCGTGGCGCGCATCGGGTCCAGCGGGGAGCTCGGTAGGGAGTTCCGCCGGGTGATGGCGGACGTCTCCACCGGTATCCCGTTCGCCACCGCACTCCGGCAGTTCGAGGCACGACTCGCGATGCCGATGCTGTCGCGATGCGTCGACCAGATCCTCGGTGCGCTCGAACGCGGCACACCGGTCGCAGCCGTGCTCCTCGATCACGCACACGACGGACGCGACACCGCCAAACGCCGTCTCCTCGAATCCGCCGGGAAGAAGGAGGTCGCGATGCTCGTGCCCCTCGTCTTCCTCATCCTGCCCCTGTCCATCATCATCGCCGTCTTCCCCGGAGTCTTCGTGCTCCGGACCGGCTTCTGACGAAAGGTTCCACATGTCCTCCCCCTCCTTCCTCGACCGCGCGTTTCGCCGGAGTCGTTCCCTCTTCACCGAGGAGCGCGGCGACGTCCCCGGCTGGGTCCTCATCACGCTCATGACGGCCGGGCTCGTCCTCCTCATCTGGGGTGTCGCCGGCCCGGCGCTCACGCAGGTGTTCGAACAGGCCATCGACCGTGTCTCCGGCATCTGAGCCCGAGATCGGCGGATGGCGGACGCGACTCCTGCGCGGCGAGGACGGATCAGCCGTCGCCGAGTTCGTGTTCGTCGGAGCGATCCTCACCGTCCTGATGATGTCCGTGGTCCAGCTCGCGCTCGCCTTGCACGTCCGGAACACGCTCATCGACGCGGCGGCGGAGGGAGCCCGGTTCGGCGCACTGGCCGACACCGAGCTGCTCGACGGCGCCGACCGGGCACGCCAGCTCATCGCCTTCGCCGTGGGAGAGGGGTACACGGGTGACGTCAGCGCCACACTGGCCGATCATCGCGGAGCCGACATGGTCACCGTGACCGTCCGCGCGCCGCTCCCGATCGTGGGCTTGATCGGGCTGCCCGGCGTCTTGGAGGTGGAGGGTCATGCGGTCCTCGAGACGCTCGAGTGATGAGCTGCGTCACCGACCGACCGCACTGGACGACGACGGATCGGCCTCCCTCGAGTTCATCACCGTCGGTCTGGTCCTCCTCGTGCCGATCGTCTATCTCATCGTCGCGCTCGCCGAGGTGCAGGCCGCAGTGCTCGCGGCTGGCGGGGCTGCGGCGCAGGCGGCGAAACTCTACGCTCGGGCCGACGACGACGCCAGGGGTCGCGACCGCGTCGAGGACGCGCTCGCACTCGCGCTCGACGACTTCGGGCTCGACCGGTCCCAGTCGTCCGTCACGCTCGACTGCGCACCAGCCGGTCTCCCGTGCGGGCAGCGCGGCGGTGCCGTAACCGTCACCGTCGACATCCTCGTCGTCCTGCCGTTGCTGCCCGAGATCCTCGGCATCCAAGCCGCGGTCCCCGTGACCGGCGCCGCCACGGCACCGATCTCCCGGTTCGACGACCGGTTCAGCGAGGCGGAATGAGGGTGCCGGACGGGAACCGACGTCTGGACGTCGGCGAGGAGGACGGGTCCACCATCCTCCTCACGATCGGATTCGCCGTGGTGGCGCTCGCCGTGGTCCTCGTCGGGAGCGCCGCCACATCCCTGTACGTGGAGCACAAGCGGCTCCTCGACCTCGCCGACCGCCTGGCCGCGACCGCCGCGGAGTCCTTCTCCATCGACGACGTCACGATCCAGCCCGACGGCACCGTCCGACCCGCCCTCGATGACGACTCGGTCCGTTCGAGTGCACGCGACGACCTCATCACCGGCGGTGCGGGTGCGCTCACCGGCGTCGAGATCGTCGCGGCGCGGACCCCGGACGGTCGGAGCGCGGAGGTCTCGCTGGCGTCGGCTTGGCGGCCACCGATGCTGACGCTGTTCGTCCCGCAGGGCCTCCGGATCGAGGCGACCGCGAATGCGCGCAGTGTCTTCTGGTGACGGCGGACGGGCCTCCCGATGATCAGGGGAAGGGGCGGGTGCCGCGGTCAATGGCGCCGGGAACTGACTATGACACCCGTAGAGAGGAATGTGTCGAGCGTGAGCGATCGGTTGAGTGAGGCTTGGGGACCACGGCGGATCACTCGCCAGGAGGTGTATCGCTGCGACGAGGGATGCGGTCAATGACTACGCGGCTCATCGACGACGAGCGGGCAGGGGGCGGCCGACCCGAATGCTAGTGCGGCCACGACATCTGAGCGGACAAGCTCGTTGCCCACTGTGATCTTCGCGGTCGCATCCATGGTCTGGTCGACATCGACAGTCAGCTAGGCGGCGCGCCTCTACTAGAGGTGTCACTTACCGGTCTGACGGTCGCTGCTCGCGAAAATCCGCATCGGTGATCCGGACGCCTGGCACGGAAAGATGCCTCGTGACGGCTGGGACTTAACTGATGTCATTGTTCATCAGCCGCACGGCCGGTGCCGGAGGTGGCCCGAGTGAATCGGCCGCGTGTCAGTGGTCGCTTCTATCCTTAACGACATGGCATGGAGCGAACCCCAGTACACACGAGGCGCTATCGAGCGGGCGGGGAGAGCGCTTAACGATCCCTCCATCTCCGCGGAAGAGCGTCGCGCTGCGGTCGCGATAGTGAACAACTGGAGGTCATCGCATGGGTTTCCGTTGAACACGCTGACTGTGAGCCTCCGGGAACGCGCTCAGCGAGTCAACTCCGAGGTTCTTGTCGCCCAGAGGATCAAGCGACTACCGTCGATTCAGAAGAAGCTCGCTCGATTCCCGAAGATGAACGTCGCGCGGATGCAGGATCTCGGCGGATGCCGAGCTGTGCTCGGCAGTGTCGACGAGGTCGATCAGGTCGTGGATCTCTTTCTCAACGCGCAACACAAGCGCAAGCTGGTCCGGCATGATAATTACATCGCGTCGCCCAAGGAATCAGGCTACCGAGGCCACCACCTCGTATATTCGTACCGAAGTGACCGCCGACAGACGTTTAACAACCTAACGATCGAGGTGCAGATTCGGTCTCAGCTTCAGCACGCCTGGGCTACTGCGGTCGAGACGGTCGATCTGTTTACAACCCAAGCGCTGAAGTCGAGTGTGGGTGAGAAGGAGTGGCTGAGGTTCTTTCAGCTCATGGCCTCCGTGATCGCGCTACGCGAGGGCACGGCACCTTTGAAAGAGACAGGGGGTGACCTCGCGGCCTTAAAGAACGAGCTCACCTACCTCGATATGAAGCTGAGCATCATCGAGCGGTTGACCAGTTACGCGCAAACGCTCCATGAGAGCGAGACGCAGATTCGAGGGGCTCGATTCGTGACGCTCTCGCTAGACGTGATGGACTCCCGACTATCGATCACGGGCTACAGAAGTCAGGATGAAGCGGCTGCTGCATATGCGCTCTTGGAGAGCGAGGCGGGGGAAGGCGTCGACGTCGTGCTCGTTTCGGCAGGCTCGATTCAGGGCCTGCGGGCCGCGTATCCGAATTACTTCCTAGACACCACGCGATTTGTCGAGGTTCTGGACTCCACGCTCTACGGTGACTGAGGTTTTCGAGCCGCCCCAGAATCAGGCAGGACTTGGTCTCTCTGGATTTTGGTTCCGAGGAAGGCGCGCAAAGCTGGCGTGCGCCAGCGGCGGGGTGGGCGAGGCAGCGAGCAAGATCCGTCCGTAGGCATCGACGGTCAGGACTCGTGCGTCGATCTCTCAATTGATGGCGCGAACGATCACGAGGATCAGCTTGATTCACCGGACAAGACGGACAGGAGGACGTCCCAGAATCGCCCGATGCACTTCTTCCGATGGAACACGGCCTGAGTTCGGCTCGTGCTCGACGAGACGGTCTCCCCTTCCCGGCGAGGTTCGCGACGTTTGTGTTTGTGACAGCGGCGAGAACTCTGGGGAAGGGCAGCCGTCGTGCCTAGTCGACCGCGCCTTTGGCACTCATTCGCAAGCCACAGGCCGATCGACCGATCCATAGCCTGCCCTTGGTGCGTTTATACGCTACGTGGTCATCCTGCTATCTCGAGAGGAGCGTCGTGGCCGTGGCGCTCATTCTTGCCGGATTGGTGAAGCAGCTTGTGGCCTGTGGCGCTGTGGAGCGATCCCCGCCGATAGGACTGGGAGAACGTTAGAGCTCATATTTGGAACTATGTGCCTTATTATGGGCGTGTTTTAGACTTGCCCGAATGGTCCACTCGCGCAGTGACTGACTAGTCTCTAGACCCTTAGCTGCTCAGCTATCTCGCGAACACGTTGAGCGAGCTTCTGGACACGCTGCTTACTGGATCCTGGCGGATGACCATGGATGTAGACGGCGACGTCACGAATCTTGTTTGCGTCGCGCTTGAGTCCATCATTTACTGATCCCGTAAGTCCGACTTTCTCGCCTGCTGGGCGCTCCCTGACCATGTCATTTAACCGTGAAAGGCTACCGCCACTACCATGCGCAAGCGCATTGCGGACAGCTTTTAGGAGGTCCAGGACGCACGAGTCCGGGCTGGTCGCAACAATTCCCCTCACCTTGTCAGCGTAAGTGGCATCGAGGTCTCGTGCGGCCTCGGTCATCCACGTCTCGCAGCTGTCGAAGGTCACATTAAATCCGCGAGGGTCGATCAGTGCTTCAACCTCTGATTGCTTCGGTCTTGCAGGGAGGATCAGGGGGCCACCGTGCAGTAGCTTGACGAAGTGATCGACGTTCGCCTTCCTGATTCCCCCGTCGAGACTGCCTTGCTGCGCATCGATAAACTTCTCGGGCGACGCTGTGACAGCCACGATGTGCCATCTGTGCTGGAACAACTCCCATTCCGAGCCGAGGCGAAACGCGAAATCGGCGGCAAGGCCTTTCAGGAGTTGGAGTCGACGCGGATTCTTGACGTGATCGGAAACGGCATTATAAGTGTCTGAATACCGCGACTCCATCTCTATGACACCAGCAACAAAAGCATCAAGTGGTCTGTTCGGATCCGCGACAGGCATGCGAGCATACTACTGCGTCTCTGGCCGCATTCATCCAAATTGATTCAGATTCAATGCGTGTGTTCCCATAGGGATTTGTGCTCCGGCTCGCATCGCTCGGTACGGAGTATTGTCAGTTCCCGCAAGTACGCCCGCCATTTGCTGCTTCGACATGTCAGAAGGTTGCTACCTCGCCTCCATGCGTCTGGGGCTCCGGCGGTCCTCGAGGGGATCGGCGGCCTGCGTGTCAAATGTCTGGGCGCGGCCACGGCGTATGTGCGCAGTTTCCTCCGACTGGCACTGCCTGCACCAAGTTGACGGACGCTCCGATGGACAGGGTATGGGACCGGTGCCGCGATCGATGAAGCGTGGAATGAATCGGAACGGGAAGAACTAGTCGATCAGGGGAAGGGGCGGGTGCCGCGATCGATGAACCGGGGGATGAACCGGAAGAGGAGGAACGCGCCGATGAGCCCGACACCGCCGATGGTGCCGGCGGCGAGGGAGATCGACGCAGCCGCGGTGATCCCGGACATCGCCAGTGGAGCGGCGGCGGTGCCCGCGTCGCCCAGGAAGCGATAGGCGCCGAGGAACGGCGCGGGACGGTCCGGTGGCGCGAGGTCGGAGCCGAGGGTCATGAGGATGCCGCTACCGAGCCCGTTGGACAGTGCCAGCACGAGCGCGACGGCGATGAACCAGACCCGTGCCTCATCGAGGTCGTGCGTGAAGGCCAGGACGATGAACCCGGAGCCCAGCCCGATCATCGAGGGGACGGCAGTCCAGATCCGCCCCCAGCGGTCCATGACCTGCCCGCTGGCGTAGAAGAGGGCGAACTCCACCGCGCCGACGACGCCGATGATGAGCGCCGTGTCCGTCTCCGAGACGCCGATGCTCACGGCCCACAGTGGGAGTAGCACCGCGCGGCACGAGCGCAGGGCGCCGACGAGTGCGGCGGTGGTGCCCATCCGGGTGAGGACGGCGCCGTGCGCGCGGATCGACGCGATGAGGCCGCTCGACTCCTCGGACGCGAGCTCCTCACCCTCGGTCCGCTCCTCGCCGTCGGCGGTGCGCGTCGACGGCGGCCGCCCGAACATCTCCGCCGGGTCGGGGAGGACGAGCAGGGTGACCGCGGAGCCGGCGCAGCAGATGACCATCACCCAGAACGCCGCCTGCGACGTCCCGGTGAGGTGGATGACGCCTGCGGCCAGGAACGGGCCGATGAACGTGCCGGCGCGGAAGACACCGCCGAGGGAGGAGAGCGCCCTCGCCCGGTACCGCATCGGCACGTACGTCGTCATGAACGCGTGCCGGGCCAGACCGAACACGGCGGTCGCGAGCCCGATGCAGAAGATGCCCACGGCGAGGACGAACGGATTGGGGGAGATGGCAGCCGTCGCGACCCCGACGACCGCGAGCAGCGCCGCCCACATCATCGCGAAGCGTTCGCCGATCCGACTGACGATCCACCCTGACGGGACGTCGCCGACGAGTTCGCCGAGCATGATGAGCGAGGAGATGACGCCGGCGACGGCGAGCGTCGCCCCCAGGTTCCCGGCGACGGCCGGGATGATCGGGATGATGGCGCCTTCACCGATCGAGAACAACAGTGTGGGGAGGAAGACCGAGACGGCCACGGAGCGCAGCTGGAACGGGCGTTCGTCGGAAGTCATCCCCTCGATCGTACGCCCGCGGCCCTGCGCGGTAGGCTGAAGCCAAATGTTTGACTTGGACCTCTCCACACAGATCAGTACCCTCCGCTCGACCTTCGACGACATCCGCACCGTCGTCGACGTCGACCGTCTCGAAGCCGAGATCGCGACGCTGAGCGAGCAGGCGGGTGCCCAGGATCTCTGGGACGACACGACGAACGCGCAGAAGGTGACGAGCGCCCTCAGCCACCGTCAGTCCGAGCTCGCCCGCATCACCAGCATCGCGAACCGGCTCGACGACCTCGAGGTGCTCATCGAACTGGCGACCGACGCCCAGGACGAGGAGTCGGCCGAAGAGGCCCGTCAGGAGCTCATCAGCCTGCAGAAGGTGCTCGGCGACCTCGAGGTGCAGACGCTGCTGAGCGGCGAGTACGACCCGCGCCCCGCCGTCGTCACCATCCGCGCCGGTGCCGGCGGTGTGGACGCCGCCGACTTCGCCGACATGCTGTTCCGCATGTACCTGCGGTGGGCCGAGCAGCACAAGTACCCGGTCACCGTCATGGACACGAGCTACGCGGAGGAGGCCGGCATCAAGTCGGCCACCTTCGAGGTCGACGCACCGTACGCCTTCGGCACGTTGAGCGTCGAGGCGGGCACGCACCGCCTGGTGCGCATGAGCCCCTTCGGTGCCGCCGGCAAGCGTCAGACGAGCTTCGCCGCCGTCGAGGTCATCCCGCTCATGGAGGAGACGGAGATCGTCGAGATCCCCGAGTCGGACATCCGTGTCGACGTCTTCCGGTCCAGCGGCCCTGGCGGCCAGTCGGTCAACACCACCGACTCCGCCGTGCGCATCACCCACCTGCCGACCGGCACGGTCGTCTCGATGCAGAACGAGAAGAGCCAGATCCAGAACCGCGCCGCGGCCATGCGCGTGCTCCAGTCGCGACTCCTCCTCATCCAGAAGGAGCAGGAGGCCGCGACGAAGAAGGAGCTGGCCGGCACCATCACGGCGAGCTGGGGCGACCAGATGCGCTCCTACGTGCTCGCGCCGTACCAGATGGTCAAGGACCTGCGGACGGAGCACGAGCAGGGGAACCCCGCAGCGGTGTTCGACGGCGATCTCGACGGGTTCATCGCCGCGGGCATTCGCTGGCGGTCGATGTCGAAGCCGGAGTAGCGCAGCGCGGCATAGTGTTCGCCCAGCCCTCGTACAGGGTACGGATCGCGGGCGTGTCCTGCCCGTAATCGGCAGGTCGCTCCTTAAGCTCAAGGAGCCATGATTCGGTTTGATCACATCTCCAAGAAGTATCCGGGAACCTCGCGTCCCGCGCTCAACGACGTCGATTTCGAGATCCTGCGGGGAGAGTTCATCTTCCTCGTCGGTGCCTCGGGGTCGGGGAAGTCGAGCTGCCTCCGCCTGATGCTCAAGGAGGACAAGCCGAGCAAGGGCAAGATCCATGTGCTCGGCCACGACCTCGGTTCCATCTCGAACCGCAAGGTGCCGTACTTCCGGCGCAGCCTCGGGGTCGTGTTCCAGGACTTCCGACTGCTGCCGAGCAAGACGGTCTACCAGAACGTCGCCTTCACCCTCCAGGTGATCGGCAAGTCGCGCGGCTTCGTCCAGGAGGCCGTCCCCGACGTCCTCAAGATGGTCGGACTCGACGGCAAGGCGCAGCGCCTGCCGCACGAGCTGTCCGGTGGTGAGCAGCAGCGCGTCGCCATCGCCCGCGCGATCGTCAACAAGCCGCAGATCCTGCTCGCCGACGAACCGACCGGTAACCTCGACCCCGCCACCAGCGCCGGCATCATGCAGTTGCTGGAGCGCATCAACGCCGGTGGGACGACGGTCGTCATGGCCACGCACGAGGCCGGCTTCGTCGACCAGATGCAGCGTCGGGTGATCGAGCTGCAGGACGGCCAGATCGTCCGTGACGAACGCCACGGTGGATACGGCACGACCGCGGCCATCCCGGGTCTCGTCAGAGGATCCTCTAAGGCTGCCGCCCCGTCGGCGCAGACGACCCCCGCAACGGCCTCGACCCCGGTCGCACCCGCTGTCGAGACCTCCTCGGTTCCGGTGACGACCACGACCTCATCCGTCGCTGCCAGCTCCGAGCCCACGACGAGTGCCGTGGCCGCAGCCGCGGTCGCCGCAACCGCGGCCACGCCGACCGCTTCAGCCGCACCGACCGCGCCCGCCGCGGTC